>JBILTA010000185.1:0-8777 GCA_044371785.1 Pirellulaceae bacterium
CAATTGAGGCAATGCACTGGGGGGGGCGCTCAGTGTCCGGACTCCCAATCCGATTAGGAGGAGTGCGTACGCTGGGTGACTGCTCATTTCTCCACACACGCTGGTAGCAATTTCAGCTTGGTCAGCTACTTTGACCGATTGGCTTATCAATCGCAAGACCGACGGGTCTACGGCTTGATAAAGATCGGCGACGGCTTCGTTGCCGCGATCTACTGCCAAGGTGTACTGGGTCAAATCATTGGTGCCGATACTGATGAAGTCGACTTCGCGAACGAAGTGATCCAACATCATCACGGCGGCTGGAACCTCTACCATCATGCCGATTTTTACATCGTCACGGACAGCGTACCCTTCCTCACGCAAGTCGTCCATCACAGAACGCACAAGAAGTCGGGCAGAACGCAATTCATTGAGGGTGGCGATCATGGGAAACATGATGCGGAGATCCCCTTCTACGCTGGCCCGGAGCATGGCTCTGAGCTGAATGCGGAAAAGGGAGGGGTTGCGCAAACAATAACGAATACTTCTTAATCCGAGGAAAGGATTGGCTTCCGACTCGTTCGTTTGTCGAGCGGACAATTTGTCGGCCCCCAGATCCAGGGTGCGTATGATCACCTGTCCGTGGTCGACGGCCTTTAGAACCTCACAATAAGCCTCGTATTGTTGCTCTTCGGACGGATCCTCTTTGCGTCCCAAATACAAAAACTCGGTTCGATACAAACCTATCCCCCCCGCTCCACGCGACATCGCTGTCGCCACTTCGGATGGGAATTCGATATTGGCGAGCAGTTCGATATGGGTTTTGTCCTGCGTGACGGCAGGGAGGTCACGTAGTGCATCGAGGCTGATGGCAAAACTTTGCCGATCGCGGCCGCGACGGAGATAATTTTCTTTGGTTTGCGCATCGGGTTCGAGAATGACGCGCCCGCGATAGCCGTCCAGGATCACTTCCATCCCACCACGGATCTGTTGGGAAAAGCTGCCAACACCCACAACGGCAGGTATTTCCATTCCACGGGCAACGATGGCAGTATGGCCTCCCGGCCCACCCGCCTCCGTACAAAAGCCCAACACTAACTTTTTATCCAGATTGGCTGTTTCGCTCGGTGTTAAATCATGGCTGAACAAAATGACCGGCGATTGCAGATTCGCGAGGCTGGTGGTGGGGGCACCACCGAGTTGTTCCAGCAACGCTCGTTCGATGTCGCGAATATCACCGACACGCTCGGCCAAAAACGTTCCACCCATACGTCGAAACGCTTGGGCATAGCCGTTGAGTACTTGGCTAGCCGCCAATTGAGCGCTGAAGGATCGTCGCAAAATCAATTGCCGCATCTCTTCGCGCAGACGTGGGTCAAGCAACAATTGCTGTTGGGCGGAGAAAATCCCTTGCAAATCGCCCAGTTGCTTCTCAGATGCTTCTTCGGTTCGTTTCGCGAACTGTTCCGACGCAACGACGAAAGCCCGATCTAAACGTTCTGCTTCGGAAGAACGTTCAGCGGTCGAAACGCGCGATCGGGTGATTTGATAACCTTCGCGGTCCAAAAGTAGCGCCTGGGCGATCGAAACGCCCGGCGAAACCGGAAAACCCTGAAATTCCTGCATGCCGCTCCATCATTCTTTCAACGCCAATTTGTCTCATTAAATGGCGGCTTCGGTTTGATTGTCCGTTTCATAGAATGCATTATCGAACAGATCACCAAGAGCCACAATCGCCTCTTGCGCATCATCACCTATCGCCTTGAGGTTGAGGTTCGTTCCAGCCTGAGCCCCCAAAGTCAACAAACCCAAAATGCTGCGGGCGTCGACTATCTGACCATCTTTTTCTATTTCAATGCGGCAACGAAATTTCATAGCCGCTTTAACCAACAGATCGGCTGGTCGCATATGCAGCCCTTGGCTGTTGCGAACCGTAACCATACGTTCTGAGATAGGTTCCGACATCATTTCACCGCAATCAATTCACCCAGTTTTCGGTCACTGGATCATTCATAAACTTGGGTTTTGCACAGGCTTAGGTATTTCACAAATTTGGGACAACAAAGTGTCAAGCGGATACAGCTCAACCTAAATTCCCCAGACGCTTAACTGCCGAACTGGCTGTTGTCCGCATCTACCAACAACTGCAGGATTTCTTCCGCCGTTTTGGCTTGTTTCAAATACCGACAGAATGCATCATCTCGCAATTGTCGTGAAATGTTTTCCAAAGCACGAAGATGATCACCAGGACGATCGGGTGGCGAAACCAATAAGAAAAACAATTGGACTTTATCGCCATCCAAACTGTCAAAATCCACACCCTGCGGACTTACGCCCACTGTCCCAACCAAACGATCAACGCTCGGATGTTTCGTGTGTGGAACCGCAATGCCTCGACCGATCGACGTGCTTCCCAACTCTTCTCGCTTGAGCAAAGCTTTGATAATGTCGTCACGATCCGAGGCTTGGATCTCACCCGCTTCAGCCAACGAATCGACCAACTCCGAGATCGCGCTCGGTTTGTCTTTCGCAGCTAACGCGGTGCGGATCGCTTTAACGCTAACAAAATCAGAAAACTTCATAGTAATCCTTCAGGCTATTAGCCGACGTCAGAATGCCCATGGTTATGCTTATGGCCAGATACCTTATGGCCTGTCATTTTTTCTTTTTGTTTCCGCAATTGTTGCTCCATCTTGTGCATCGCACTATCAAAAGCGGTGACAACTGTCTTCGCTTTATCGGACGATACAAACTCAGGACAATGCTCAGCGGAAACGTTGATTTCTACCATCACCTCTTCAAGGTGCTGCAAATCGACTGTGATTCGAACTTCGGAAACTTTATCTAAAAAGCGAAGCAGTTTGCCTCCCTTTTCTACCAAGATTGCTTCGTCTTGCGGTGTTACATGACCGTGTCGTGATGAAACTTTAACTTGCATCTCGGAACTCCTCTTTCGGTTTGCAATTGAGGTTGTCGCGGTAAACTGTCGCGATACCCGCTCTCACGGACCTTCGCTATTCTGCCGGATATCCCCGACTTTGTCACCGACACTATCCAGGTTTTCAGCCAACCAACCTAGTACCCGTACCGATTGTAGCGGTACGAAAGTAGCTTAGTGGTCCGTTGGTGGTACGCTCGGCTGGGTTGTTTTTTGTCACTTAGGGGGTATTCCTCCGCTCCGCCACAATCGCTTCCAATCTTGAACGATGCCACGTGATGGACGATCGGGTTGGAAGCCAAGATCTTTCCCCGTGATGCGTTTCAAATGGTAAATGGCCAAAATTCGCTCATCCAAATATTCGCTTTCCAATAAGTTCACCAACCGTTCTGCGGCTGAAAGTTTCAACTCCGGTCCAGAATAACCCACCAAAACTTGAAAGAGTAATGCTCCCCGTTGGACATCTTGGGCCGCGATGCTGGCCTTCAAGGCTTCGAAAGATTCTGGAGAAGTGCTTATTCTTTCCCGTACCGCATCGATCAATGTGGTCCAATGGCTGCGGAAGCGATCGTCATTGAGCATCCCTGTTGGGCCGACCAAAAATGAAAAGTCATCGGATAAGATCAAAGTTTGTGCAGCCATAGCGGCAATCTCAGGGCGTCGATTCTGCAACGCTTCGACGATCACTAAATTCGCTCGTGCACCCGGTGGCAATATTTGCATCAGATCACTTGCGGCTTGACGATCAATCGGCCGTTCGAGTGGAGTTTCGACCCAAGCAGGGGCTTTATCGATCTTGACGGCATCCCATTGATCTACACCGTTACGAATCACGGAATCGCCCACGGCAATTTTTTGTCGGAGGCTATCGTTAGCAACAAATTTCGCAACATCCGCATCGGCGATTATCTCCATCGAAGAAAATTCCACTTTGCCTTGGAGCACAGAAATTCGCAGGTCTGTAAGTGCCATCAATGGTCCGACATATTGAGGATCGTATTGGGTTGGATCGATCCATAGCGGTGTGGCTTCAACGGCCACCGCGGAATTCGGTTCGCTCCAACGGATTGCAACCAGTGTGTTTCCATTTCGTAGTAATGTCTGGGGTTGACGATCTACAAAGTTGGACTTGCCCGTATCCTGAAGAACCGCTTTGCCTTGCCTAAGTTCCAATGTGGTCAGCCAAGGCATTTGAATGTCAGTCGTTACACGCACATCGGTGGCATTATAAAAACTCCAAGCGACATCATGATTGACGTTTATGGTGTTGCGCACTCCTGGCGCGATCAATAGTCGTGTTCCATGAGTGAAGGACGTCGCGGAAGTAATTCTCACCAATTGGTTATTGACTTCGTCTCTTGCGAACAGCAAATGACCTTGTGCGCTTTCCGATGGAGGGCTCCAGTTGGCGACTTGCACATTAACTAAAGGAATATTGGGCTTAGTATTTCCATTGCCAGAGGCATTGTTGGGGGGGGCGTTCGCATTGGTGTCTGCAGGTGGCGAGGCGGGCGAATTTGCATCACTTTTTTCTACCGGCATCGCGTCTGTTGGGACCGAAGTTAGGCTGTCATTGTCAGATTTGTTGGCCCCTGAATCTGTGGTGGAGGGACTGCCGGATGCGAGTGGGAGTTGTGGAAGGTTGGATGTTGGATTCTCGTTATTCGTTCCCGTTGTATTGGCGGGCTCGTCGGTACTGTCGGACTCCATGGTTGCATCTGCGTTAGCAACATCATCACGATCTTGGTCGTTAGCATCGGATGATTCCGGAGTGAGAGCAGAGGCCGTCCAAAGACTTTGCAGACGATTGATGGGGCCCACGGCTTGTAACGTCGCAAGAATCAACAGAATTGCTAAGGCCAAGGTGATGAGCACCCGAAGCCCGCGGCGTGATGGTTTAGAAGAACTTTCGGTATCGTTGGTTTGCGTCCAGTCGCCCTGGGCAGGACGGAGGGGATCTGTCATTACTAACGAATCGGACATCGAAGTGGATGGGGCGACGCTCGGCGGTGGTGGGGGCGTTCGGGCTACAGTACCGCTGTGTGGTTGCGCGGCCGCTGAACTTGCTGCCGGTGCGGGTGACTCATAGCTGTTAAAATAATCGGGGCGTTTGGTCGGAACAGCGTTTGAGCCTTGGGCAATTTCTTTGGGACTACCGAGGCAGCGAACGCGATGCTTTAGTTCGGGCGATACGATGGGCTCAGAATCCAAGATTGACGCTAAGGCCTGATGGCAAGCAGCCACCTCAGCAAGTTGCATATCAGATTGTAAGAGGAACTGTTCTAATTCCGGAACAAGTTCCGGCGAGAGTGTGTTGTCGAGATATTGGGCTATGGAGTTGGCATCGAGTCCTAAGCCCTTTTCATCGAGTGGCAGCGAGGTCAGTCTGGGTTGTCGGACGGCCGCTTCGATCCGAGCCATCAATAGTCTGGCGAATTCGCTCTCTTCGATTTTGGCTCGCAGCGCTTCTGCATCGGCTGGTTCCAGCATGTTATCCATGTAGGCTAGCAGTGTTCTGAGCGTAAGTCGCATTGATTTCATCCTCGCATGACTCTGATTCCACGGTCTATTCTATTGGTGACATGGGAGGATAGATTTCGTACACGATTTTAGAAATTCGCCCCAAAGTCGGTCACTTCTCCCGTTCGATGACCCTTTTTCGGGGGCGGAAGTCCCTTTAGACCCTGGTTTGGGGAAAAAGTTGACCCGGATAGGTGGACAGGGTTATATTGGGAACTGGCACATTTGTAACTGACGAATTCGCGAAACGAGATAGCACGGAGCTAGACATGTTGGTGATCCCAGGTCAATCAGGCAAAGATAATTGTGATCCAACACCGCGCATCTCTCGTCGACAGTTGTTGACGGTGGGTGGTTCGTTGACGATGGGGCTATCGTTAGATCGCTTGCTGCGAAGCCAAGTTCAAGCCAGTGATGCTCAAGGCGGTGGGCCAGGTTGGGGCAAAGCGAAGAGTGTGATCTTTGTGTATTTGCAAGGTGGTCCAAGTCATCTCGATCTTTGGGACCCTAAAGATAATGTCCCCGACAATGTACGAAGTCAATTTGCGCGAGTTGGCACCAAGGTCCCCGGGATGGATCTTACTGAGTTGTTGCCCAACATGGCAAAGATCACTGATAAACTGACTTTGGTCCGCTCGATGAGTTATTCTCCCGTTGGGCTATTTAACCATACAGCTGCGATTTATCAGATGCATACCGGCTACACCGCTGATAAAGTCAGTCCCTCGGGACAGCTCGAACCTCCAAGTCCTAAAGACTTTCCTACGTTTGGTTCGCAGGTCGCGCGATTGAAGCCACCTGAGCAAGCGATGTTGCCATTTGTGATGATGCCACGGCCTTTGCAAGAGAGCAATGTGGTCAACAAAGCGGGAACGGCGGGCTTCTTGGGGCGAGCCTATGATCCTTATTATTTGTTTCCACCGGGCGATGACATGGATCTTGCCAAGATGGAACGGATCAGTGTTGAAGACTTGCGATTGCGACCCGAAGTTTCGGTACAGCGTCTAGAGCGCCGTGCTCGATTGAGAGATTTGATCAATGCGGGGATGCCAGCGGTCGAGAAAGCGACAGAGCAATACGATCTGGACGATTATTATCAGCAAGCATTGAGCTTGATCAGCAGTGGCCGCGCGAAAGAGGCCTTCAATTTGAGTGCAGAAAGCACCAAGTTGCGTGATCGATATGGCCGCAATACCTTCGGGCAATGTTGTTTGTTAGCTCGACGACTTGTGGAAGCTGGAACAAGAGTCGTTGAAGTGGTTTGGCCGAAAGTTGCCAATAGCGACAATCATTCTTGGGATGTGCATACCGATCTAAGCAAACGCATGAAAAATCAATCTGCGCCGATGTTGGATGCGGGCTTGTCCACATTGATTGACGATTTGGATGAACGAGGCCTTCTGGAAGAAACCTTAGTGGTGGCGGTTGGCGAATTCGGTCGCAGCCCACAGCGTGGTGTGAGCACCAGCGGAAATAGCAACAGTGACGATGGTCGCGACCATTGGCCATATTGCTACACCGCCTGTTTAGCAGGTGCAGGCATTAAACGCGGCAATGTCTACGGCGTAAGTGATCAAACCGCTTCGGCTCCGATAGAGAAGCCCGTACATCCGACTGAGTTATTGGCAACGATGTACCATGCATTGGGCATATATCCTGAAACGATCGTGTACAATCATCTCAACCAACCTCGTGAATTAGTCAAAGCTCAAGCAGTTACCGCCCTCTTTTAAGCGACTGGCAACTACCAGTTGAGTTTCACAGCGCCGATTTCGTTGAGCTACTATGCCGGGCAATATTCACCTGGCAAAGTCCGTTGGCTCAGACGGTACTGGCAATGGGACTGAGGGGCGATACAATTGACAACTGGTGTATTCCAGCCCCTTGAGGATTGCTATGTCAGCTGAGCCGTCGTCTAAAACCGTTACTGTTGATGGTATTACCATCGACCTTAAGATTCCGGCTGTCGCCGCATTTTGGGCATGGTTGATCCCCGGTGCGGGGCACTTTTACCAGCGCCGCTATCGCAAAGCGGCTTTGTTTTCCTTGTGCATCTTCTCCACTTACTTTCTCGGTATGATCGTCGGCGGTGGGAAAGTGGTTTATGCCAAGTGGGATATGGAAGAAAAACGCTGGCCCTTCATTTGTCAGGCTGGAGCTGGGGCTGTAACGATTCCAGCAATGATCCAAGCTTATCGAGAATCCAAACGTCAAACGACACTTTGGAATGGGTTCATGGCGCCGCCAAATCGCTTCAAGCTGAGCGAATGGAACAAGGACTTCGCAGCGGCCTTTGACCTTGGGACTTTGTATACGATGATCGCTGGCTTGATGAATATCTTGGTGGTCTTGGATGCCTATTTTGGTCCAATGCCTTTGCCGGTTCCTACCGCCACCAAGAAGCAAGCGGATAAATCGGATCCATCCAACGGCGAAAGTGCAGAGAAATAACTATGCCAATGCAAATGTCGCCCACCTATCTACTGTTGGCACTCCCTCTGCTGGTTGCGTTCTCGTTCGTTTACGCCGCTACCCGGCATGAGAGACAAGACTTAATCCTGCAACAGACTTGGCGCACGGCCGTCTGGATTGTTGGATTTCTAGGAGTTATTTTCTTGATCTTATGGATCATCTCCTGGGTTGTTGCCTAAGCCACAGCTTGGAGTCGAATGTTCGCCTGGAGAGTTGGTAAAGCAAGTTGGAACTGGATATTTGCTTGCCGGCTCATGAATTTCCCCGGTCGATTCTCATCTAAGGGTAATCACGATGCGTTTATTACTACGATCGATGTTGTTGACGCTGATCTGTGTGGGAGGCGCGACTGCGTGGAATTACGCTCAAGAATATCTTAGCGGCATCGTGTGGCCTGCGCCCCCTGTGATTCAGCCCGGTGATACAACGACGGCTCCCAGCGATGCCATCGTTTTGTTTGACGGCAAGAACCTTGACGCCTGGGTCAATGGCGAGAAGTGGAAAATCAAGGATGGTGTTGCCACGGCTAGCGGCGGTGGTATTCATACCAAACAAGGATTTGGTGATTGCCAAATTCATCTCGAGTTCGCGACTCCCACCAAGGTCGAAGGGAATGGGCAGGGACGTGGTAATAGTGGCGTCTATATCATGGGAAGATATGAAGTCCAAATCCTGGATTCATTCAACAACGAAACATACTTTGACGGACAGTGCGGTGCTATTTACAAACAGCAACCTCCCATGGTCAACGCATCGCGCGGACCAGGAGAATGGCAAAGCTTCGATATCTTTTTCACCGCTCCGAAATTCCATGCGGATGGATCACTCAAAAATCCCGCATTTCTCACCGTTATGCACAACGGCGTTT
>JBILTA010000805.1:0-2693 GCA_044371785.1 Pirellulaceae bacterium
CCCGAGGGCAAGGGCAACTACCGCGACCACATCGTCGCGCGCGGCGACACGAGCGCCGACGGGCTGCGCCGCAAGGCCGCCTGGGTCCTCGGCGAGATGGAGCGGCGGCTGGGCGCGCTCGGCGCGGGCTGGGCGGACGTCACGGCGACCCAGGCCTATACCGTGCACGACCTGCATCCCTTCCTCGCGGACGAGCTGGCGCGCCGCGGCGCGATCCGCCACGGCCTGACCTGGCACCTGAACCGGCCGCCCGTGGTCGAACTCGACTACGAGATGGACTGCCGGCGCGTGCCCGTGGAGCGGGTGGCGGAGGCCTGAGGGCGGTCGCGCCTCAGGCCGCCAGCGCCCGCTCGAGGAAGTCGAGCCGGTCCTGCCCCCAGAACAGCTCGCCGCGGTAGGCATAGGTCGGGGCACCGAAGACGTCCCGGTCGATCGCCTCCTGCGTGTAGGCGTCGTGCGCGGCCGCCACCTCCGGCGACTGCGCGGCCTCCCAGAGCATCCCGGCGTTGCGGCCGTGCTCGGCCACGATCGCCTTCAGCGTCGCGGGATCCGAGATGTCGCGCTCCTCCTCCCAGACCGCCCTGCCGAGGAAGCCGACCAGCGCGAGCGCGTTGAGGTCCCTGAGGTCCGCCGCGATGACGAGGCGCGCGGCCATCGCGGTCGGCACGCGGGCATGCCGCGGCTCGAGGTTGATCGGGATGCCGAGATGCGCCCGCCAGCGCCGCAGCTCCGCCATGCGGTAGAGCTGGCGCTGCCGCGGGCGCTGGGCGACCGGCAACCCGCCCGACGCGGCGAAGACGCGCGCCATGTCCACCGGCTTGACGGCGACATGGGCGCCCGCGCGCCGCGCGATCTCCACGAAGCGCGCATGCCCGAGATAGGTCCAGGGGCTGTTGGGCGTGAAGTAATAGTCGATCGTCTTCGTCATGGACCATCCCCGCCGGAGGAAAGCGAACCTGGAGGAAAGAGAACCTGGATCGGATCTCGCCGCTCAGCCGGGTGGGCGACGCTCGCGCCAGGGCGTGGCGCGCTCGTAGGCATGGCCCACGCGCAGCACCTTGGCATCGTCGAAGGGCCTCCCCGCGACCTGGATGCCGAGCGGCAGCCCGTCCGGCGTGAAGCCAGCGCAGACGACCAGCGACGGCGCGCCGGTCAGGCTGAACGGCGCCATCACCAGCTTGCCGCGCGTCCCGAAATAGGGACGGCCCGTGATGTCGTCGATGCGCGGCGCCGGCCCGAGCGCCGCGGCGCAGACCACGGCGTCCAGGCCCTCGGTCGCGCGCATGTACTGGTCGCAGAGCTGGCGGCGCCAGCGCATCGCGTGGACCACGTCCGCGCCGCCGATCGCCGCGCCCGCGCGCAGCCGCGTGCGGGTGATCTCGGCGTAGAGTTCCGGATGCTCCGCGAGGTCGCGCTCGTGGATCGCGTAGGCCTCGGCGTAGAGCAGCACGCGCACGCAGGCGTCCCAGTCGGCATGCGGCGCGAGCTTCACGTCGACGATCCGCGCGCCCAGCCTGCGCAGCACCTTGAGCGAATCCTCGATCGCCGCGATCGCGACCGCGTCGCCCTCGACGTCGCGCTCGTGGAAATGCCGCACGACGCCGATGCGCATGCCCTGGATGCCGCGGCCGAGGCCGCGCGCGAAGCCGCCGGCGAGCGGCGCCGGCGCCTCGGCCGGGTCCTCGCCATCGGGTCCGGCGATGACGTCCATCGCGAGCGCGCAATCCTCCACCGTCCAGGCCAGCGGCCCGCAATGGTCGAGGCTGAAGGCGAGCGGGACGACGCCCGTGCGCGGCACGAGGCCATAGGTCGGCTTGAAGCCCGCGACGCCGCAGAACGCCGCGGGGCCGCGGATCGAGCCCGAGGTGTCGGAGCCCATCGCGAGCGGCACCAGGCCGGCGGCGACCGCCGCGCCCGAGCCGCTCGACGAGCCGCCGGTGAAATGCGCGCGGTTCCAGGGATTGCGCGCCGGCGGGAAGGGCAGGTCGTAGGCCGGCCCGCCGGTCGCGAATTCGTGCGTGGCGAGCTTGCCGAGCATCGTTCCCCCCGCCGCGGCGAGGCGCGCGGCGACGGTCGAGTCGCGCCTGGGGACGTTGCGCGCCAGCAGCGCCGAATGCGCCGTCGTGCGGATGCCGGCGGTGGCGTAGATGTCCTTCAGCGCGAAGGGCACGCCGTGCAGCTTGCCAAGGTCGCGCCCGCGCTTGCGCGCCGCGTCGGCGGCGCGCGCGGCCTTGCGTGCATGGTCGGCGGTCACCAGCACGAAGCTGGACAGGGCGGGATCGAGCGCGGCGATGCGCTCGAGCGATTCCTCGACCAGGGCGGCGGCGGTGGTCCGGCCGGCGGCGAGCGCGCGCGCGGCCGAGGCGATGGTGTGGATGTGGGCGCTCATGCGCCGGCCTTCCGGGCGGCGCGCGCGCGGCGCGGCACGAAGACGAGCTCTGGCTCCGCGGCATAGGGCTGGCGGCGCGGGATCCGCGCGATGAGCTCGCGCATCGCGGCGGCGGCCTCCCTGTCGAGCATCGCCTGGCGGCGCGGATCGACGCGCTTCGCGGTCTTCGGTCTGGCCATGTGTCCTCTCCCCATTCGCTCCGGCGCGGGCGTCATGCCTTGCCGAAGAGTTCCGTCATGAACGCGCTCGCCTTGAGGCCCGTGCCGGTGAGCACGACCACGGTCGTCTCGCGCGGCGAGATGCG
>JBILTA010000186.1:0-8765 GCA_044371785.1 Pirellulaceae bacterium
TCTGCGTTCGGAACAGCCAACTTGCTACGAATCGTCTCGTCATCAGGTTGTCGATCAGTGCCCCACAGATCTTTACCGTCGCAACCGAACCCAAAGGCTCCTACTTCCAATCCGCGCAAAGCCTTTTGGAAAGACTCTTTGAAGGTTCGACCAATAGCCATGGTCTCGCCGACGCTTTTCATCTGTGTGGTCAGCGTTGGATCTGCTTCTGGAAATTTTTCGAAAGCGAAACGTGGGATTTTGGTAACGACGTAGTCGATCGTTGGCTCAAAACACGCTTTCGTCTTGCGGGTAATATCGTTCGGCAGTTCCCATAATCGATACCCAACGGCAAGCTTTGCTGCGATTTTCGCAATCGGGAAGCCTGTAGCCTTAGAAGCCAACGCGCTGGAGCGGCTAACGCGTGGATTCATTTCGATCACAATCATCCGTCCATCACGAGGATTGATGGCGAATTGAATATTCGAGCCCCCCGTTTCGACACCGATCTCCCGGATGACGCGCAAACTGGCATCGCGCATCATTTGATATTCTTTGTCGGTAAGCGTCTGGGCTGGAGCGACCGTGATGGAATCGCCCGTATGTACTCCCATTGGATCGAAATTCTCAATCGAACAAATGATCACGACATTATCATCTAAGTCGCGCATCACTTCCATCTCGTACTCTTTCCAGCCGATGATGGACTCTTCCAACAGAACTTCGTGAATGGGTGATTGAGTCAAACCGTTGAGCACCAGTGCATCAAATTCATCGCGGTTGTAAGCGATGGCGGAGCCGCTTCCACCCAGTGTAAAGCTCGGTCGTACCACAGCGGGTAGTCCGATTTGCGCCAACACTTGTCGAGCTTGCTCGATGGACCGGACAACAGACCCCTTGCATACGGCGAGACCAATTTTGTCCATGGCCTGTTTGAACAAATCTCGGTCTTCAGCTTTGTTGATCACATCGGGCTTAGCCCCAATCATCTCAACGCCATATTGTTGCAATACACCATGTCGATGGAGGTCCATGGCAACGTTCAGGCCCGTTTGGCCACCTAAAGTGGGCAGCAGGGCGCATGGGCGTTCCCGCTCGATCACTTTCGCCACAACTTCCCAGGTGAGCGGTTCGATGTAGGTTCGGTCCGCTAATGCAGGATCGGTCATGATGGTCGCAGGATTGCTGTTGACCAAAACGACTTCATAACCTTCTTCTCGAAGTGCTTTACAGGCTTGCGTACCTGAATAGTCGAATTCGCAGGCCTGTCCGATGACAATAGGACCTGAACCGATTAACAAGATCTTGCGCAAATCGTCGCGTCGTGGCACTTTTTCCCTCACAGGGTAAATGCGTGAATGTTGGACGGCACTGAATTTTGGTCGCATGTGCAACTCGGCTGAGGGAGCATTAAATCACCGCAGCAGAGCCCCCCTTTTCTGGGGCCAAAATCATAGCCAGAAAAATAAAATTTCCAGAAGCTAACATGAATGGGACGAGTTGGGCAAGGGGCAGACACGCCCACGTCCTGCGAATGAGAAAATCATCTTCCAATAACGAATCGATTCACCGTCAATAACGAATCTTTTGGCACTGACCCATCGGCTAGAGATTGCGCAAGTAGCTTACCGCAAGTTCGATTTCTTCGCGGGCTCCGGATGGGTTATGGCGTTGGATGACATAGGCGCCACGAAATTGACGTTCCTCAAGAATGGCGGCGATTTCAGGAAACTCCGCCGAACCGCGGCCCAAAGGAACTTCATATCCTCGCCCGCGAGCACGATCCTGTACACCATCCTGTGCGTGCACAATATAAACATGATCAGATACACTTACCAACTGTTCATGAAAATCGAAACCATTGATTAATAAGTTACCTGGATTCAAAGCGATTCCGACCGTCCCCTCAGCGCTAGCTTTGATCAATTGGTAGAGGTCACTCAACGGTTCACTTCCCGTCTCAGCGGTCAGCAACACCCCCGCTTTTTGTCCGTAGTTCCCAAGGTCATTCAATACATCTTTCATCATCTGCCACTGCGGATCAGCTGGGTCGGTGGGCACTTTTCCGATTGAATTGACGACAAAGCGAGCCCCCAAGGCGTAGGCTAACTTCATCGCTCTTTTGGTACCATCCACGCGGCGTTCCAAACCGTCTGCCTCACCATAGCCGCGCCGAGTCACAAACTTCAACGCTACAACCTGCAAATTCAGATCATTGATCATTTTCCGAATCTGCCGAGCACCCGTGTCGGAAAGATCGTTAAAGGAAATGTCAGTTCGTGCATCAATCTCGACAACTTGGACACCCAAATCCGCTGCAATGTGCAACCCTTGCTTAAGCGGTATGTTTAAGTTAGCCGGTTGAATTCCAATTGTCAGTTGTGCCATGATGAGTTCCCCTTTCAAGAGACTCTATCCTCCACAACATTATCAAGTTGCGGTAGGACAAACAATTCCTGCCCAAAAACTTGCGCAGACAATCGTTCTATTTGTCCTCTCTATTGTAGTGCTGGCCCCTGGGCGGTCTACGGCTGATGAAGCCACTCCAGCCCCGACAACAGTTGCAAGCCCAACTTCGCCAGCAAACAACCCTTCTTCGGAAAACACTGATTCATCGGAAAAGGGCCCGAACCCTTCTGTTTCTGTCTCCGCCACTGCGTCGGCCGATCCCATCACCGAAGAGGAAGGGAGTTTCTTTTCCAAGCTCTACGACTGGCTGAATCGTCGAGACAAATCGCAGGTAAGTGTCAGTAACCAAGAGAAGGCATTGGCCGAATTGACGGCCAGTTGGGATTTTCAGCGCGATGGTGACAACAATCTAGATTTATGGCCCGATAATTGGAAACGAACCGTCAGCCGCGAGTTCCCCAAATATCTTCCGGTGGAAATTGTCGCTAGGAACCCGGAACTCGATGCCGCGTCGGTCGAAGCAGGCAAGTCCGTAGGCAAAGTGTATGTTGGCTGGAAACGGGGACGCCTTCCTTCCAAAGTGGTTCTCGAGTCCCTACCTCCGGAGATCGACAAGTTATTTGACAAAGCCATCGACCGCTGTTTGGAAATGCGAGTGGATGGCGGTTCGATCAACATCTGCAGTCCTACGATCACCATTGAACCCAGGTTTTACTACAGCATGCAACTCGACATGCAATGCGTCGGGTTATCTGATCATCGAGTGTGGGCACAGCTTGAAATTCTGGATGAAAAAGAAAACGTCATCAGCACAACAGCCACGCAACAACTTAGCGGCGATGTTCCTTGGAGATCATTGGAAATCAACGCGCTACAAGAACGGCCGATGCCGAATGCTCGAAAAGGTCGTGTCCGTCTCATGGTGGAAGGCCCGAAATCCTCGTCGGCTCAAGGCGTTGTACACGTCGATCGAATTCGCATTTGGAAGGTGCCACGCATTCGCATGACACTGGATCGAGCTGCCAATATCTTTACCGACGGCGAATCTGTTCGAGTTCGCGTGGTAGCGACTGGATTAAGTGAAGAAAATCGCGTCGTACAGTTTCAATTACTCGATCGACATGGCAAAAAACTTGAAGAAGCTGCAGTTCGCTTTGAACGCCCCAAAGACAAAGAACTTTTGGTTAGTACCGAGTTAGCCGAACTTGGCATGGAAGAGTTTAATGAGTTAGAAGTTGATGGCGAGGCTATTTGGAACCCCAATGTTCGCGACCCAGGCTTTTATTCCGTGAGAGTTGAACTCGGTCGAGCCGCGAATCAAACATTGTATCGAGTCGTATCTTTGGCCATCATCAACTCCGACACATCAAGCGGCAAGGGAAGATTCGGGTGGAGCCTCACGGCCGACTCCATGCCAACAGACTTCCATCACCTACCGACTTTGGCACAACAAGCGGCTCTAGGCTGGATCAAAATCCCAGTGTGGTATGATCCGCATGATCTAGAGAAAAGCGATGATTATGCATGGCTCATAGATCGTTTACAAAACCTCGGCCTACGTTGCATCGGTGTCCTCGATCTCCCTCCCAAGAATATTCGCTCCACGTTTTCGACTTCCGGTACAGCCAATGCGGCGCAATTATTCCAAGATCCTGACCTCTGGCAACCACACTTAGATCCCGTTCTCTCACGAATGTCTCTGAGTTTAGTGCTGTTCCAATTGGGCTCAGACAAAGACCTCAGCTTTCAGGGGTATTCTAACCTTTCGAAACGCTTGAATGATATTCGCAAACACTTGCAGGAGTTCGGCCAGGATATCCAAGTGGGGCTACCCTGGAATTGGCTTGATATTGGCCCAGTCAATATCAATACGCCTAGCGATTTCATTACGCTCCGCACCACTCCGCCTTTATCGAGCGAAGAACTGGAATCGTATGTGCAGTTGCTCGGTCAAGATGCACACATGAGATGGATCTCTGTAGAACCACTGGATTCACGACGCTATCCCGCCGACCATCGAATCCAGAATCTGGTTGAGCGAATGTTGGTTGCAGCAAGATTCCGTGTTGAGGCGGCATTTATACCTGAACCAATCCATGAGCATACCGGCATGATGCTTGCCGACGGCTCACCAACCATTTTGTTTCTTCCGTGGCGAACACTTGCCTATCATTTGACAGGGGCTCAATACATCGGCTCTTTCGCTTTGCGCGGAGGAACGACCAATTACATCTTCGAACGCGAGGGCGAAGCTATCCTTATTGGCTGGAATAACACGAAGACAACGGAACAACTTTATCTCGGGGAAGATATTCGTTTGTGCGATCTTTGGGGTAACTCTCAAGTACCAGAAACTGTTGTCGATGGAAGCTTTAAAGAACAGGTCGTCGAATTCGGCAATGAACCAGTCGTGATCACTGGCTTGAGCCTACCAGTCGCTCGTTGGCGCATCAGCTTCAAATTGAGCAACTATGACAATCAAGTTCCCGGTGCTGCACGATTCAAATTAAAAGCTGCTTTCTCTAATGGCTTCGATCAATCGGTCGTCGGCTCACTGGAACTCTTTGCACCCGAGTTGATTCACAACTCCAGCGTGAAAAAGCCATTCGATCTAACCAATCGACAGGATGTGGAGTTGCCTATCGATTTGAATCTACGCCCCGATGCATCGACCGGAAAACAATTGGTTACGGCCATTTTCGATATTCAGTCGGGCTCTCAGTATCGCTTCCGTGTCTTCCATCCACTATATATCGGGGCTCAAGATATCGAAGTCGAACTTTCTTACGAAGTAGATCCCGACGGCAATTTGGTCATTCGACAAGACTTGGTCAACAATACCGATCGCAAACTCGACTTCGAATGCACATTGTTCGCTCCTGATCGTGTGCATGTTCGCCAGCAACTTTTGCAGATACCTCCTGGACGAGTCACTCGTTACTATCGCTTGGAGAAAGCGGCCGAGTTGAAAGGCAAGACCGTATGGTTGCGTTGCCAACAATTGGATAACGGTCGGTTCTTGAATTATCGCACTAACGTGGATTGGTAAGAACGGGCTCAAAAATCTATAAATCGGCAAGTCGATAATCGACTTCGTCCATAGAATTCTGGCCGTTCATCGGCTACAACTGATTGCAGTTCGCTCCCCATTCGTTATCCACATCGCAGTATCCGTATTGGGGCGTTCCAAGCGACAATTCGTTGAGGAGCACACATGAATAACATTGGGGAAATTTGTAGCTATCTGCAAACGATTGCCCCCCTGGAACTCGCTGAAAGCTGGGACAATGTCGGCCTGCTTGTCGGCAGACCCAATTCCCGCGTCCGCAAAGTCATGACGGCCCTCACTCTCGTTCCCGATAATGTCGTCGAAGCGATTCAGGGGAAGGCTGATATGGTTGTCGTGCACCATCCATTGCCATTTCATGCGCTGAAAAGAATCACTACAGACACAACGCCGGGCCGAATGCTCTTGGATCTCATTGAAGCGGGGATCGCAGTTTTTTCACTTCACACCGCTTGGGACAATACGACCGGCGGAATCAACGAACAATTAGCGAGTATGCTCGGCCTCACAGAGATTGAGCCGTTAGTCCCCAACAAAAATCCAGAACTGCTTAAGCGACAACTTGGGAGCGGTAGAACGGGTCGTTTATCGCAACAGGCGAACTTAGAAGATATTGCTCAAGCACTCAAAATCTCTTTAGCCATCGATTCCGTTTCGATTGTCGGCGAACGAACTGCTTCCGCAAATAAAGTCGGCATCGTTTGCGGGAGCGGTGGAAGCCTCATCTCCGCAGCTCGCGATAAAGATTGCGACTTGTTCGTTACGGGTGAAGCGACCTTCCATCAGTGCTTGGAGGCCCAATCTTATGGAATGTCTATGCTCTTGCTCGGCCACTACGCCAGCGAAAAATTCGCCCTGAACCAACTGGGCAACTTGCTGTCCCGTCATTTTCCCAATCTAGAGGTTTGGGGAAGCCAACAAGAGTCGGAACCTAGTGGACCGTTGTTCGCTGTCCGGCCCCCCCTTTAACATTGCCTTCGGGCGGCCGAAGTATTTTCCTAATCCCTAGCCCCTGGGTAATCGGTACGGAAATAAGAGGGATTCCCCTCTGCGCACCAGCAACAAACGTTGACCCACCTTTACGACCTTCTAAAATGCGACTGTACGAATGGCGATCGTGGCTTGCCCCTTTTATCCCGTGTGGTCAGCTGCACCAGCTGTGGCCACTGGCTAGCTAGATTAGGTTCGCCCACTGTAGGTAGAACAAAAAGGTACGGACTCATGACAACTCGCTGGCTCGCAGCATTACCGGTTTACAATGAAGCCGGTTCTGTTAATCAAGTGCTCGATCAAGTCGTGCAACATGCGGAAAACGTCGTTGTTGTCAATGATGGCTCGTCCGACGGTACGGCGGAACAATTGCAATTACGGAACGATATTGTCACTCTGACCCACCCACAAAATCGGGGCTATGGAGCTGCTTTAAATACTGCGTTCCAATATGCCATCGACCATGATTTTGAAGTAATTGTCACCCTGGATTGCGACGGCCAACATGAACCACAGCGAATCCCACGTTTCGTATCAGCTGCCAAAACGGCTGATATCGTCTCTGGAAGCCGCTACCTCAAAACCTATCCCGGTGATAGCGCTCCTCCAGCTCAGCGTTTGTTTGTCAACCGAACTATCACACGGCAACTCAATCAGTTGCTTGGCCTGAAACTCACCGACGCGTTTTGCGGGTTCAAAGCGTATCGAGTCGATGCCTTAAGGAAACTCAACGTAACAGAGTTGGGTTATGCAATGCCATTGCAACTGTGGGTTCAAGCTGCCATGCGAGGCATGAACATCATTGAAATACCAGTCCCCTTGATCTATCTCGATCTTTCGAGAAGCTTTGGTGGTCAACTCGACCAAGCTGAAGTACGCTTGAAGTATTACAATGAAGTGATTGAACGCAGTGTTAGCGAAATGCAAAAGCTCGGATTCACTTTACCTGAATCCAGATCCGCTTCCTGCCAGGAGTGTCCTTGATGTCCCTTAGCTCGAAAGATGAACCTTATCTTCACTTTCGAGCGCCGCGCCAACACGGGGAACTCCTCTGTACGTCGAACTCGCAAGAGATCGCTCGCGGGATCAAAAGTAACTCCGAGATCTTCAACCATTCTACGGCCACGATTCACGGAACATCGTTGCGTGATTTACGGCAACTCGCGCGGCATGAACTTGGCGCGCGATTCAACCTTGCCACGGATAAACCATGGATTGTAGGTGGCCATCAACCTGAACTCTTTCATCCCGGAGTGTGGCTGAAGAATTTTGCCTTAGATCAAATTGCGCGAACGAACAACGCAGTCGCTCTCAATCTGGTGGTCGATCACGACCTATGCAACCACGTAGCGATTCGAGTCCCCACAATCTCGCCAAACCATCAGCTTGAATTAGAGTCTGTGGCTTGGGATATCCACGCTCAAGGTGTTCCCTGGGAAAGACATTGGATTCGCGATCAGAAACTGTTTGAAAATTTCGCACATCGAATACATGCTTTGCTCAAGCCGTTCGGTTTTAGACCACTGGTAGATTCGGTATGGGAAGAGGCAATGCATCTAAACGCTTCGCACCATTCAATCGGCGAAATATTCGCTAAGCTTCGTCATTCTATTGAGAAAAAACATGGCTTGCAGACTACTGAATTTTTCTCTCGGCACTTAGTACAGACCAAAGCTTTTGGCCTGTTGCTTTTGCATCTGATCGAGCATCGTGATCGATATCGACGAGTACACAACGATACTTTACAGCACTATCGCGAGGCTCACCGTCTCCGCAGCTCTGCACATCCGGTTCCAGACCTCAAGCGTACAGGTAACGAAATCGAAATACCTTTATGGGTTCACTCGACAAACAATGCACGCCGTCGCGCGGTTTTTGTAGGCGAGGACGCCGGCACTCGATATCTTACCGATCAAAATTCAGTACTCGTTCGCTGGTCCGTGAACGATAGCGACGAGAAAATCCTGACTACCTTTTCAGAACTTGAAGAAGCTGGCACCTTTCTGCGTCCACGTGCATTATTGACGACGATGGCATTGCGACTGCTGGTGGCGGACTGGTTTATCCATGGCATAGGAGGTGGTAAATACGATCAGCTAAATGATCGAATCATGACTGCCTTCTTTGCGATAACGCCACCCAAGTTCACGGTCATTAGCGGAACGTTGTTCCTTCCGCTGCAACATGACCACACATCGCGAATGTCCAATCATCCCAGCAACCTTAACCCCAGTGCTGATCCGTGTGCCCACAATTATCTCACTTGGCATAACTGCAGAGCAACATGGCTGAAGGTACGCCAATTAGAACGGCAACATCA
>JBILTA010000187.1:0-8747 GCA_044371785.1 Pirellulaceae bacterium
CTACTGCCACCACTGCGAATCCTACTGCGACGGCTGTGAAGACACGCTTGGCATGTTCGGTGCGTGATCTGAAAAAGGAATACGTACTTAAGAGCGAAACGGTCCGAGCATTGCGAGGTGTCTTTTTCGATGTCCCCGAAGGTGATTATGTCGCCATCATGGGCCCCTCCGGCTCGGGCAAAAGTACGCTCCTAAATATGCTCGGTTGCCTCGATCAACCTAGCTCCGGCCAACTGCTCCTAGGTGACGACGATGTCGCCAAAATGACCGACGATGAACTCGCCGAAATTCGCTCGCGACGGATCGGCTTCGTCTTTCAATCGTATAACTTAATCCAACAACTGACAGTTGTCGAAAACATCCAAGTCCCACTCTTTTATCAGGGCAAACTTGGCAAAAAGGAAAATGATCGCTGCGTAGAATTGGCTCACATGGTGGGACTCGCGGGTCGCTTGTCCCATCGCCCCAATCAATTATCCGGTGGTCAACAACAACGTGTTGCCATCGCTCGAAGCTTGGTAAATAACCCGTATTTTATCTTGGCCGACGAACCAACGGGTAATCTTGACTCTCGAACCACGGAAGAGATTTTGCAACTCTTCCATCGCCTCAACGATGAAGGTCGTACCATCATCCTCGTAACCCACGAAGATGAAGTTGCCAAACGCGCCAAACGCGTCGTGCGACTCAAAGATGGTGTCGTTCAATGGGACCGATTCAACACCGAAGAATCGCGAGTTGAAGCTGCTGAAAATGCGATTCGCAATTTGCCGGTGGAGGTTTAGGCGATGTTAATGTGGTATCGAACCCTACAGCTCGGCATCAAAAGCTTATGGCTGCACCCCATGCGGTCGCTGCTCACCATGCTCGGTATCTTTATCGGCGTAGCTAGCGTTATTTGGCTCTTGGCTATTAGCGAAGGGATCAGCCTTGAAGCCCAACGTCAAATCGCCAGCTTAGGTGCCGATACGATCATCATTCGTTCGGTGAAACCACCATCAGAAAAACTTTCTCCGCAGGGCGTTACACCTTATGGCTTGAAGCGCGACGAGTTGGACATGCTGGTTTCTACGATTCCAACCATTCGCAGCGCACTCCCAATTCGCGAAATTCGACGACAATTTCAATTTGAAAACGTCACCATCGATGGACGATTGGTGGGCTGTACTCCCGAATATGCCGATGTGACTCGCCTCAAAGTGGAAGCGGGAAGCTTCATTACCGATGCAGAAAACTTCCGTCGCGAAAATGTCTGTGTCTTGGCTGCGAAAGTCGCCGAACGCCTTTTCCCAGGTAAAGATCCAATCAACAGACGCGTTTATGTGCCCGAGAGCAAAGACTTCTACCGTGTCATCGGTGTTCTTCAACACCGCAATGCTTCCGCCGCCATAGGTGGCTCATTAGCTGCCCAGGATTTCTCTAATGATATTTACATTCCGATACGCACTCTCCAACAACGTATCGGTGATACGGTTGCCATGCGCCGTGGTGGCTCCTTCGAAGGCGAAATCATTGAACTCAATCAAATCACTTTGATCACGCGCTCGATCGAAGAAGTGAAGACGACTGCTTTACTGGTTGAGAACGCTCTCACGAGCCATGATGAACTGCAAGATATCGCAGTCGTTGTTCCATTAGAATTGCTCGAACAAGCCCGAACAACCCGCATGATGTTCATGATCTTTATGGGACTCGTGGCAGCCATCTCGTTAGTGGTCGGTGGTATCGGTATTATGAACATCATGCTAGCCACCGTGACGGAAAGAACGCGCGAAATCGGTATTCGTCGGGCCCTCGGTGCCAAACGAAGTGATATCGTCCGTCAGTTCTTGGTAGAGACCATCGTATTGAGCGTGGTCGGCGGAGCGACCGGAATTATCGCCGGCGTGATTTGTAATCCAGCCCTCAGCCTCACCCGAGACATCATCAAAGACCGATTCCCGCAAACCTTTGCTGCCCTGCCTGAAGTTGTCCAAAAACTAACACCAACCATTGTTCCAGAATCGATTCCCATCGCCTTCGGTATCTCTGTAGTCGTCGGTGTCGTCTTCGGCCTCTATCCCGCTATTCGAGCAGCCAAAATGAGCCCTATCGAAGCTCTTCGACACGAATAGGTTCGATTCGGATCACTAAAGTTCGTTGCAATTTGATAGCATTATTGAATGCTTTGCAGCTTGCGCTGCGTTAACTTGAAACGACTCGGCAAAATGAAGTGGCGTGGCAGCCGCTTCTTTTGAATCCTGGCACACTTTTCGCCCGCTACAACCAAACCGCTATAGCCTTTGCGGGTCTAACTTGATAGTTTTCAAACAGAAATGTTCCCAAAATGCGCGCGCATATCGCGCGTTCCATCGTACATGTCCACAGGATGTATGGACGTATTAGACCGGACGGAGCGAATCAGGTCATGGCCCGAACACGCCGACGAAAACGATCGAGCACCCAGCGAATCGCTGGTCTTGTTGCGCTCGGACTACCTGCTCCCATGCAACGTGTCGCCGATACGCGACTCGGTTCACTCATGATGCTTATTTTTATTCCGGCCATGATCATCAGCGGAGTACTTACTGTCGATTGGAAGAACGGTACTCCATCGCTAAATCTCAATCGCAATAAGGCCCAAGAGCTTAAACAAAAAGCTACGGATGAATTAACTCAATGGAGCCAAGACGGCACATTGCAGAATTGGCAAAACAATGTGGAAAAAGCTTGGCAACAGGCTCAAAACAATCTTAACCAATCCAATAATTCGAACTCTCAAGGAAGTTGGTTACCTCAGCATCCTGCTTGGCAACCTAAAACGGAGCGAGCATTCCCAACAACCATGCCATCCACTTCACCTGGTGGATTTGTAAGCCACACTCAACCGCAAACGCAGCAATCGCAAACATCATGGGGCAATTGGAATACACAACCGCAACAACAGGCTCCTCAAACCCATCAACCCAACTATGGACAGCAGGGCGTTGGACAACAAGGAGCTGGTCAGCAGAATAATTGGCAATCGGGTTATAACACTCAACAGCAACAAACCTATGGTATGCCCGCCTATAATCAAGGTACAGTTGCCCCAGCTCAAGGCACCTACACGTATCCTTCGGCTTCTCAAACCAATACGTATCAACCCAATTACGGCAATGCTCAACCCACGACGGGCAACCCCAGCGGCAATTGGTTGCGATAACCTTAGAGATGCATTCGCCAGCCCAAGCGACTGATCAATGACGTAACACTAGCGACCACCACCGTGATGATCGCTGGACGCCAAATCGGATTCCAAAAACTCTCTTGGCCGAGCTGTTGATAGATATCCCAACGCATCAATTGAAATAGCGTCAGTAGCCAAGGCACCAACAAAAACGCAAATAGCGCATTGGCCCCGATATCGGCTAACCATTGCAAGCCCCACAATTTCTCGAAGCGGTCTGCGATAGCCCACATCAACAGCCAAATGTTGCACGCGACCAAAACCGAATAGAGTATCCAAGCGGGCGACATTTGACTTCGGTCCAGCCCAAACTTAGCGTCATAAACAATCGCCGCAATCAACAAGCCGATCAATAACGCAGCAACTTTCTTTAATGACTCACGCGTCGACTCCGTTCGACTCTGCTGAATCACAACTCCCAGCACACACCCAAGCGTAACACAACCACCGAGAGGCCCTATCATGCCACCAAAATCAATGTACGAATCCAATCGTACCCAATATTCGGCAACCTTCACGGCGTACGGTTGCAACTCCCCTAATTCATTGCGAGCCTGTAAGCGTTCCAGCCATGACGTAGGTTCAATATTGGCTGCCGCTAAGAGGATTGCAGCGATGGCAACAAGTCCAGCTGCGTTACCTCGAGTGATCCCATAAGCGCTGGCACCGACCAAATATCCCCAGCCTATCACACCCAATACTCCCCAACCACGCAGCGTTAACCAGTTACCATCGCGACTGCCATAATATGCTGACAATACGGCAATGATGATCATCGCCGTGATCCGAAACAAACTTTGTGACACAGCTGATACTTGCAAGGACTTAGGCCAGTCCATCCAGCCCACAATCAATGCGCTGATCAAGACAAATTCCCATAAACCAGCTCGCCAATTGCCACCAAAGTATGGCGCATTGACCATGAGAATGCCCATCACCCACAAACTAATGGTGCGTGTGAATATGTGATAGGCAAATAACCAGCGATTGCTGCTGGCGGTCAGCTGCTGCTGAAATGCGAGTGGAATCGCCGCTCCACATACGAACAAAAACCATGGCAAACAGAAATCAGCTAACCCCAAAGTATCTCTGCCACCCTCCGATACACGCAACCAATTGGGGGTCGTAAAAATACCAGCGGCATCGGTGACAAACAACATCAACAGAACAGCAAGACCACGGAGCAAATCGATCGAGGCTACGCGTCGCGTTTCAGTGTGGGAACTCATAGTTGCAACTCATGGGAGGGAGACAAAATCCATTGCCAAAATACCGGACATCATCACAGCGGTTTCGACCCGCAAAATGTTATGGGTAAGCACCCAAGCCATCCAGGCATTTTGCACAGCGTAATCAACTTCTTCGTCGGTAAAACCACCTTCTGGACCAATGCCCACAACGATCTCACGCGGCAATTTTTGTGGTAACCATTGTTGCAATGCACGCATTCCCCAAACAACGGGCGTTGTCGCCGATAGCTCGTTTTTTTCCAAATCCGATGCGCTATTTCCATCAGAAATTCTGCATTTCGTCACACGATAGGGATGAGCGAGCAATTTCACCACGTCCGGTTCAGTATCCTGACTCAGCTGAGATAACGTGGTAGGCGAATCGATCTGCAACAGCCAATCATTGCGAGATTGTTTGCAGGCTTCCAAAGCGACCCGCTCTAATCGCTCCAGTGCGTTGTCCGTAGGCTGAGCAACGCCACGTTCGGTTTCCAGTGGAATCACTCGATCCACACCTAGTTCGGTCAATTTCTCGATCAGCCACTTTTGCCGATCTCCCTTGGGTAAAGAGGTCGCAATCGTGATCCGAGTCTCGCGATGGCGTTGGACTTTTTCCACTTCGGTCGTTTCGACGACAGTGGAATTCTTGTGGACCGAAAGTATCGTCGCTACTCCACGACACCCCTTTCCATCAAAAACTTCAATACTCGCCCCAGCCTGCATTCTGAGCACCCGCGCAAGATGATGCGATTCGGCTTCGGAAAGCTCGAAAGAACTGTGCGGGCTCAAACCTGGCAGAAAAAAACGTGGCAAATTCATCGATCTATCCATTCTGAGTCATGATCCCGATCGATTCTACCGATCGTACGACGAATAGGGATTGTACTAGGAAAGAGTAACCATATGAGCCTTGCTGTAAACTACCGTGATTACTGGAAACTCAGCCGTTGGCCATTCGGTGATTGCGTTCCGCCGCACACCTACCTGAACCTACCCGGACTAGTAGAAGCGGACGCTCGGCTGCAGGTCGTTCTTGAGCGACGCTACCCTTTATCCGTCGTAGTAGGCCCAGATGGTGTTGGGAAGACAACCTTTCTTAAACGCAATTTACAGCCCCAAATCCTGATCAAACGCCAACACCTCGCTCGCCCTATTTACGTCTCTATGGCAGGCATGGGCCGCAATGAACTATGCGAATCCATCGCCGCCACAGCCTATGAAAAATCGGGCCGCAGTTACTCTCTAAACGCGGAACGACAAGTTCGTGACGTGCTAAAATCCCATAGTTTTCAGGGACTCTCTAGCGTTATCTTTTTGGACGATATTCATCTCGCAGCCAGCGATTCCGCTCTCGATGTGTTTCGTCTTTTGGATACCAATGAAAATTTAGTCTTAGTCCTGTGCGCGACAGAAATCCCCGCTTCCCCCTTTCAGGATTTGATCCAAAGTCGAGCCCAACTGCGAATCGATCTGCAGGCTTGGTCACTGGCCGATGTTGAACAATTCATCCAACAGTCGATTGCCAATGCTGGAGGCAATCCACTTTTGTTTAGCGATCAATCGATCGTTCGCTTGCACGAATTGAGCGAGGGTATGGCCCGCCGCTTGATTCAATTGCTTGAAATCACTCTCTTGGCCGGTGCCGCCGCCAACGCAGAGAAAATCACCCCAGAACTGGTGGATTCCGCTGCCGAGGAGATTTCTATCCCCCAAGCTGAGGAGCGTTGGAGCCTTTAAAGGGCTCTTCTACCCCAATTGCACACCAGTTGGACGCTCTCACCAATTCCACAAGAGGGCAGCCCAAAGTACAATCGAGGACTTTTCGCGACCCCCTCTCATTGAGGATCGATTGTGCCCATTTCGACCTGGCTCGATTCAACCAGTTCTTTTGCGCCTGAGTTGCTTTACTCCGGCACGCTTTGGCTTGGGCAATTAGATTCCTCCAGTTCCTTGAGCAATTCCGTCGCCTCCAATATCGCTGGTGCTTCAACCAGCACCCTCCCGACGCTGATCATTTATTCGTTGATCATTGTCGCAATGGCTTTGCTGGGAGGTTGGATCCCGCAAGTCGTTCGTCTTACCCATAACTGGATGCAAATTCTGATCAGTTTCGTGGGAGGACTCATTCTTGGTATCTCCATTTTCCATATGCTCCCTCACGCCTTGGCTGAACTAGGGCCTGAAGGTTCCGATTGGGTTGCTCTCTTTATGATGGCCGGTTTGCTGGTCATGTTTTTGCTCTTGCGCGCTTTTCACTTTCATCAGCATGAACCACCCGCACTCGTCACCTCCCACTCCCACGATCATGCTTCCCACGATCATGATTCCCATGACTCACATCACCATCACCACCACTCCCACTCCTCATCCCACAAACTCAGTTGGTTCGGCGTGATGTTCGGCCTCAGTCTCCACGCCCTACTGGATGGACTCGCTGTCGCTGCCAGCGTCGAAGCCGATGCACATCATGGTGGTAACAGCTTAGGGTTGTTGGGCCTTGGTACTTTTTTGGCTGTCGCTTTACACACACCACTAGATGCGATTTCGATTACCGCTTTGATTGGCAATAGTTCCTGGTCCGCACGAAAACGTTTTTTGATGGTACTTGCCTTTTCGGTGATGTGTCCCATCGGTGCCTTCTTGTTTTGGTTAGGCTACCGTGCCACGGGTGGAAACACGGCCATGCTCGTCGGCTGCTCACTTGCTTTTTCGGCTGGCCTGTTCCTGTGCATTTCCCTCAGCGACCTATTGCCCGAGATGGAATTCCATTCCCACAATCGCGTACAACTCTCGACAGCCCTCATCGCGGGTATTGGATTGGCTTATTTAATTGGCTTGATCGAACCAGAACACGCCCACAGTCACGAAGCGAAAGAAAAGAATCGCCAAAACATCAACGCCACTTCAGATCACAATCATGATCATGATCATGATCACTCCCATTAATCCCATCCCTTACAACCGTTACGACCCTCACGCCCTTCCATTCCCCTTCCACTTTTCACCCCCACCTAAACACCCGACCTTTGGCGCCATGCTAGTCTCCCACTAGTACGACTCAACTCCATACCATCATGAGGCGCGAAATAGGTATGTTCACCGGAAAACCAATCGTGATTAACGGTGGCGTTGGACTGGGCAAATTACTTGCAGGCTTAATCCCCCAAGAGCTCGCCCCGCTTCAACCTAGCCTTCCCTATAGCCGTAAAGAACATCGAAACTGGGGACCAACCGTCGTCGCTTGCTTTGTCTTCCCCATTCTTTTCGGCCTGACTGGACTCTTCTTGCTTCAACTCACCTTGGAACTGGGCGTTCCAGCGATCGTTCCCGGCATGCTCACTTTCTTAATTGTAAGTCTTGCCGTCTACAAAATGGCACATTGCAATATCCAAGATACGCTTCAGTTGACCGAAACCGAAATGACCATCACTCCCGAGCATGTTCAATGGGTCTATCGTCGTCCCTTTTCAGCAGTAGAAACTCGGACCATTCCACTTACAGATTTCTTGGGACTTCGATTCGAAGTTCATGAAATAACTCGCACGCAACCAACCCGCTATACCAACGAATTTTATTATCTCATACTCGTTCACCCTCAACGGGAACTTTCAATAACGCTCTTTGGCGGACCATCGACACAGTACATACCCTACATGCTTCAAGAATGGGCAAAACTTCTCCCCGTTCCCACACTCGAACCCAATGAACTCGCTAAAGAGAGAATCTCGATCCTAGTCAGTGCCTCACGCAATCGCTCCAAACCCATCTTTCAACTGTGATTGCGAAACGTCCTATGTTCACATTCAAACCGATTGTCATTAATGCCGATATCGGACCAGCAAAATTCCTTGCTGACCTAGTCCCCAAAGATCCACGCCCCGATGCGCCCAGCCTCCCGTTTATCAGAAAACAACCAAGAACATGGAAGGGCGTCGTGGTCCTCTCTTTTGTTGGACCGATGATTTTCTTCTTGATCTTCCTTCCACTCTTGGGACTCGCCATTCAAGCCCTTCCCATCGCACTGATCGCAGTCATGACGTTCTTGTTCGTCAGCTTCTTGGCCTACAAAATCCCAACCGTCAACATCCAGGATGAACTACAGTTAACAGAAATAGAATTGACGATCACCGACCAAAGCGTCCAGTGGATTTATCGCCGACCGTTTTCGGCCGTAGAAACCCGCACGATTCCACTTTCCGAGTTTGAGGGAATTCGATTCGAAGTCCATGAGATTACAGTGACACACCCGAGACGATTCACTCACGAACTTTATTACGTTCGAAGAGTCTGGGCGTTCCCGGGGAAGACCC
>JBILTA010000769.1:0-2680 GCA_044371785.1 Pirellulaceae bacterium
TGGTTTGTCCTTGTTCGCGAGCAACTTTCTGAATGTGGTCCAGAAAGTTCTGTGAGATATCGACCGCAATAACGTTGCCATCATTGCCAACGGCTTTCGAAAATAGGCGAGTGAAAATACCTGTGCCTGCACCGATGTCGGCCACGGTTTGTCCGGGTTGAATTTCACAAGCCTTTAAGATTTCTTCACGGCGGTTGAATACTTCGCGGCTTTCGACCTCAAAACGTTCGACATACTCCTTGACGTTGGGATCGCGAAAAGAGTCATTGATGCCGGGACGAACACTTTTATCTTGGGCCACAAGACTAGGAGCGGCAGCCATCGATATCATTAAAGCTGAGAGTACTATCGAACGAAAGCTCATATAGGGATTTCCTTGAAACGTATGCGTACAAATGTACGTAAGAGGGGAAGGGATTAAAGTGGGAATTGCAATGTTATTGTTGGGTTAAGCCCGCCCTTTGAGCATTCCATGCCAGTAGAGGATGGGTAGTAAATAACGCTTCAAGATCCACATACTCCAGCGTTCTTTCGACTGATCCACAGGGAAAGTTTCTTCTGGAACTTTCTTGTAATTGAATTCAGCTAATACCAGTTTTCCAATTCCCGTGATGAGTGGACAAGAGGTGTAACCATCGTAGTGGGCTTTTAAGGGTTGTTTAGCGATTGCAGCCAGCACATTCGCGGTAACGACGGGAGCTTGTTTGCGAATGGCAGCACCGGTCTTCGATGTGGGTAAATTGCTACAATCGCCGACCCCGAAAACATTCGGATATCGACTATGCTGTAAGGTTTTGGAGTCGACTTCAACCCAACCACTGCTATCCGCGAGAGGGCTTTTGGAAATGAAGTCTGGCGGCCCCATCGGGGGTGTGACGTGAAGTAGGTCGTAGTGGATCGTAGAGATCTCACCGCTATCGAGATTCTTAATGATGGCTTCTTTTGAAGCAGGCTTGATTTCGATCAGTTCTTGACGGAAACGGCACTCGATCTTCTTGCGTTCGACGACTTTTTCTAGAGTTTCTCGATACTTGTCGACGGCAAAAATATTGGGCAAGGCGGAGGTGTAGATGATATGCGTTTTTTCGCGCACTCCCGCTTCGCGAAAGCGATCATCAGCTAGGTACATAATCTTCTGCGGAGCACCACCACATTTTACTGCGCCGGAAGGATTGGTGAATAAAGCAGTGCCTCCTTTAAAATTGCGGATTGCCTCCCAAGTTGAGTCGACAGTCTCATAAGAGTAGTTGCTGCAAACACCCTCTTTCCCAATACTCGCCTTGAGTCCAGGAATACTACCCCAGTTCACTTGAAGCCCTGCTGCCACGATTAGAAAATTGTAAGTGATCTCTCGCCCATCGCGAGTCTTGAGCATGTTCTTTTCTGGCATAAATTCGATGACGGCATCTTTAATCCAGGTTGCCTTTTTTGGGATAACGGAGGCTTCTGATTTCTCTGTTGATTCTTTATTGGCTAAACCCGCACCGACTAAAGTCCATAGCGGTTGGTAGTAGTGTTTGTCAGAGGGTTCAATGATAGCCACATCGACCTTCTTGCCCCAGCCTTTGGTGAGTTGCGCTGCGACCGTTATGCCTGCAGTACCACCACCGATAATGACAATTTGATGATGAGCGGGCTGGTTCATAGGTGACTCCGAAGCGACTCGATTGAGTCAGTAGATTAAGTGGAGAAATTTCGAAGAAGGACGAAGATGGCCACAAACAAAATGGCCACAGAAAAGATCTTCTGTAACATTGACGCAGAAAGACGCTTGCCGATGTATTGGCCTACGAACAGACCCATAATTCCTCCCACGATGAAGAGGCTTGTAATCTCCAGCGATACCGTTCGCCCGCTATAGAGCTGGGAGGCAATTCCCGACATGCTGACCATTGAGATCACCAGCAAGGACGTGCCAACAGCATGCAGAATCGGTATACCGCTGAAAAGCACTAAAGCAGGCACGATCAAAAAACCTCCACCCACCCCGAACAGGCCTGTCTGAATGCCAACAAAAATTCCGAGCCCTATCAAAAGCAACGCGCATCTCGTATTGAGTTTCAGTCTTCCCTGCGAGTCGCGTTGGCATGCATTGGTGTCGTCATAGATTTCGGTGTTGTCCGAGAGGATTCGATGAACAGGTTCATTCTTTCTCGATTGCTGCCACATGCGGATGGAAACGATCAGCATCAGTAGGGCAAACATCACCATCAGATACACATCGGGAATCAAGGTGGCAAGCCATGAACCGATCGGAGCACCGACCATTCCAGCAACAGCAAAGATGAGGCCAGACTTGAAGTCAACTTGCTTTAGGTGCCAACGATGCAGGAAACCTACAAAAGACGTGGTGCCAACGGCGATTAACGAAATCACTACGGCATCTTTAGCAGGAATGTTCAAACCATATACCAGCAGTGGAACCGCGAAGATCGCGCCTCCACCACCGGTCAGCCCCAGCGAGAGACCGACCACTGTTCCAAATATCAGACTCAGTGGTGACACGGTTTTTATCCTACCCAGGAAAAAACGATTGGTACAAACTCATTGAATGCTGGACAACGGAGATTATTCACACGTTAGATCATTTAGAACAACTCGATCCGCAACCTGTGCCACATGCTTCGACCGCAGTGGTCGGTAGCTTGGATGCGACCCAGGCTTTGATGCCACCCACCAT
>JBILTA010000188.1:0-8717 GCA_044371785.1 Pirellulaceae bacterium
ACACGTGTTCAGCTAGAACTTTTACGTACAAATGTACGCACAAAACCAATTATCCCTAGCCTTGGCTGACGCTACGGCTACGGGTTAAACGAAATTTCCCAAAATCCGTCCGCGAAAAACGCTTGTACCTAAACTCCTGCTTTTTTCTTCGCCTTGTTCATCAATTTGGCAAACTCTTTGTCATTTATCAACTCAGGTCGGCGCTGAATAATCTGATCATACGCTTGGCTGGCGTCCAAGAAACGCTTCTGCTTTGTCAACAACTCCGCCAGCAGATACAGGATGCTCACTTGCATATTAATATCTTCGGCTGCAGCGGCCGCAGCCTGATACGCTGGGATCGCTTGATCGCCTTTCTTTAATTCTACCAACACGTTTGCCAATCGAAAATGTCCTCGATAATCGGCAGGCTTCAGCCGACTAGCAACTTGATATGATTCCGCCGATTTATTCAAATCGCCATCCAACATTTGCGCGTAGGCCGTGATCATTGCTTCCGGAAACTTACACTCTGGTCGATTCAACTGCTGCACCAATTGATAACTAAAGTCCTTATCCGCAGCAGCATGAAACCAATCGAGTGCCCCTTCCAAAAATGAAACTGCATCTGTTGGCTCATCATCGATATCACCCACCGTCTCTTCGCCGTCATGCAACGCCAAGATGGCATGCGCAGATTGCTCTTTAATCTTGAGCGTAATGGCGTCGTGCTTATCGATCGGAAAGTTCAAACCGTTGTTACAAAGATTGCAATACTTGTGGACGCGATGATAGCTGCTAAGAGGGATGATTGGAATAAAATAGAGATGAAAGAAGGACATCCCATTCCAACTACTTTGCTTGCTATATTTCCCACAATGGGAGCAAAAGCCACGTTGTGATGATTTCCGTGATCGAAAGTAATTCCCCGTTCCAAAAATCAACATAAGCGTTAGCCTTCCAAAAATCACACGCGCGGGAATATCCAAGCGCTGTCGTGTTTGGTCATTCCAATCTTGCCGTAATACTCGCGCGCGGCTGGCGCCGCCAATAATACCAACATCGTTTGCAAGCCAGCTGCTTGATGTGTTCGGCGTACCAACTCCGCACCAGCCCCACTGCGTTGATAGGTCGTATCGACAGCCAAGTCTGATAAATATGTACAATAACTAAAGTCTGTGATTGCCCGCGATACCCCCACCAATAATCCTGCCGAATTTCGCGCAGTTACTATTAGGGCCGCATTCTTTAACATACCCTCGATCACATCCCTTTTCTCGACGGGTCGCCGCTCCGACAACGTGGACCGAATCAACACATCGATAAACTCGTCCGCCGACAAATCAGGTTCCAAAAAACAGTCCAGAATCTCGCCCGTTCGCAAGTGAATTTCGCTCAATTGCTGTCGCATCTCAGCTCCATGTTTCGTTTAAAACCTAGTCTTGCGGAATACTTCCACGCTTTACGTTGCAATTTGAACCACTGAACCGGGAGAAAAGCGTTTCTTATCACTTCTAACCATGGTAAGATGAACTCCCCACCTGGATGGTTCAATTCCCAAGCCCTCACCTGCTTTCCCTTATCATCGTTTCATGCTGCATACTTTTGGTATACGAGCCTTCGCGACCCTGAAACTAATTTGCTGGCTGCTGTGGCTTGCTACATTCAGCTTCAATCGCATTGCCGGGCAAGAACCCGCTGAAGAACAAACAGCAGGATCAGATGTCGCAGGAACCGAGAGTCTCGATCCCGCCAAGGTCGTTTTCTTTGAAAAAAGCGTCCTGCCAATTCTCAGCGAACGTTGCTTCTCTTGCCACTCCCATGAACAAGAAATTAGCGGCAATCTTGCCCTCGATTTTGCCAGCGGTTGGAAAACAGGAGGTGACCGCGGCCCTTCAATCCAGCCTGGCAACCCTAACGGTAGCTTACTCCTGCAAGCAGTTCGCGGGGAAATCTCAGATCTCAAGATGCCCCCCGAAGAGTCGCTCACGGCAGATCAGATTTCTATTCTGCAGCAGTGGATTCAAGATGGAGCCATCGACCCACGTATTCACTCCACCAACACAACATCGCGTGAACCTTGGTGGTCTTACCTTCCTATCCAATCCGTTCCGCCACCATCCAACTTTCCCACCAGCAGTCCAGTCGATGCCTTTCTCAACGCCAAGATTCACGAGGCGGGTGTAACGAAGAACGAACCCGCAGATCGACGCACCCTACTCCGTCGACTCATGATCGACCTGCATGGCATCTTACCTACAACGGCTGAACTCGAAGCGTTTGAGTATGATTCGGAACCGGATGCCTATGAACGATTAGTAGATCGATTACTTGCCTCACCACGGTATGGCGAACGTTGGGCCAGACATTGGTTCGATTGGATTCATTTCGCCGATACGCATGGCTTTGAGCATGACGTTATGCGAATCCATGCATGGCCCTATCGTGACTATGTCATTCAATCCCTTAACGCGGACGTTGCCTGGGATCAGTGGATTCAAGAACAAATCGCCGCGGATGCTTTTTTTCCAAATCGCTCCGACATAATTCCGGCTCTCGGATTCTTAGCTGCTGGCCCTTGGGATCATAGCACCGCAGCTACAGCACAAACGACATTCGATTACCTCGACCGCGATGAAATGGTAACACAGGTCTCGTCAGTACTATTGAGTTCAACCGTCCATTGTTCGCGTTGCCACAATCACAAATTTGATCCTATACCTCAAGCGGATTACTACGCGATGCAGGCGGTGTTTGCGGGCGTCGGTCGCGGCAATGTGCCCTATGATCGCGACACAAACGTTGGTGCTCGTCGCCAAGCCGCCCTAAAGCTCAGGCAAGCAGCCGACAACCGCGACGCAACTCAGCTACTTACTATCAGCGTGCAAAAGATGGTCGCTGATTGGGAGAAGAATATCAGTCAACAACAAACGAATTGGTCTCCATTGTTCGAAGATTTGGTCTTAGCACTCGAAGGTACGGAAATGAAGGTGCTAGAGGATCATGTTCTATTGGCAACGGGTCCTAAGCCGGCCACGGAAACTTGTATTGTCACCGGCCATACCGACTTAACTTCAATCACAGGTATTCGATTGCAATTGCTGCGAGACGATGCCTTCCCCATGGGTGGCCCAGGGCGAAATGACAATGGTAACTTACACCTCAACGAATTCATTGTCGAACACCTTCGCGAAGGATCTGCAACACCCACTCGCGTTGCCATTGCGCAGGCGACCGCCGACTTTGATCAAACGGGCTGGACCGTCGCCCATGCCATCGATGGCAACCCGGCAACTGCCTGGGGAATTTTCCCAGAAGTTGGCAAAGACCATGTGGGTGTATTTCAATTTGCGACACCGCTCTCATTCGGTCCCAACGACAAACTGATCGTGCAACTTCGTCAGTTGCATGGTGGCTCCCATACGATTGGCAAGTTTCGACTGAGCTTATCATCTGACAACAATCCGCAACAAGCATTGTTGCCACAAGACGTCACTAATGCGGTGGCTATACCACGTGACCAACGCAGCGATATCGAACAACTTACTCTGGCTGCATTTGTTGCCAGGCAACATGCCATTGAGGTACTCAATTCGCTTCCACCTCCAAGTTTTGTTTATGCCTCGGCACCGAGATTCGAATCTCTAACGGAGAGCCCCTTTTATGCACCTTGGTCCACACCTAAGAAAGTCCATCTGTTAAAACGAGGCGATATCGCTAAGCCAGCCGAAGAAGCGGTCCCTGGTGTGCTTTCCTGTTTATCGCATACCCCGAGTCGCTTTCAAAGTGACACCATCAACGATGAAGCTCAGCGGAGAATGGAGCTAGCACGGTGGATCACACATTCCGACAACCCCCTTTTCTGGCGCAGCATCGTCAATCGTTTATGGCAACATCATTTCGGTCGCGGAATGGTTGATACACCCAATGACTTTGGACGCATGGGCTCGCTCCCTTCGCATCCCGAGTTATTGGATTGGCTAGCGAACGAATTGAAGAGTAATGGCGGTTCTCTAAAGCACATTCATCGCTTGATCGTTACCAGCGATGCTTATCGACGAAGCTCTGAATTGCAGCCTGAGGCTTCATCCATTGATCCGGATAATAGGCTGATTTGGCGGGGACCGTCAGGTCGACTGGATGCCGAGACGTTTCGCGATTCGCTGCTGTTTTTGGCTCAATCGCTCGACTTGCAAACCGGTGGGCCCGCTGTGCAATGGTTCAAGCTAGGCCCAGGTATACAGATCACACCTACAGTCGATTACACCAACTTTGATTGGACGCAACCAACGGCACATCGACGAACCATTTATCGTTTTGTCTACCGCGGAATTCAAGATCCTTTTATGGAAGCTCTCGATTTCCCCGATGCCGCTCAACTCACTCCCATTCGCACCCCCACCGCATCCCCTTTGCAAGCTCTCGCCCTATGGAATCATGATTTTGTACTCTATGCGGCTAATGAACTAGCCGCCCACTGTCGACGACAACAGGCCGACGACGTCATCGGTTGTGCCTTTAAGACAATCTATCTTCGTGGGCCAACCGAGAAAGAACGCATGATGTCGACCGAATTCATTGCGCAGCACGATCTGGCTGCATTGATTCGCGTAATGATCAACAGCAGTGAATTTTTAACCTTCCGTTGAACTGAGAACATTGTGCCATGAACGATTCGATACCCAATGATTCGACACTGAAATCGCACAATCGCAGAGAATGGATGCGGCATACCGGCGAGAGCTTCAGCTGGCTTGCTTTGGCAGCTTTGTTAACGCGTGAACCGCTACGGGCAGCCGCGGGGAGCGAGACAGCAGAAGTTTTGCAGCCCTCGTTGGGTGGAGAGTTATTGGTTCGTCCTGATGGTGGTCTCCATCATGCACCTCGCGTGCGGCGCGTCATTCAACTGTTTATGAATGGCGGCGCCAGTCCAATGGACACTTTCGATTACAAGCCCGCCTTAGAAAAGTACCATGGCCAGAGCCTTGGTCCCAAAGAAAAACCTGAGGGCTTTACCGCTCCTGCCGGTGCCGTGATGCGAAGCCCATTCAAGTTTCAACAATATGGCCAATGCGGGCGATGGGTCAGCGAAGTTTTCCCGCATCAAGCGAAATGGGTCGACAAACTTGCCTTCATCATGTCGATGGCGTCCAAAACCAACGTACATGGACCGGGCAGTTATATGATGAATACTGGCTTCACGCTCCCTGGATTCCCTTGTTTTGGCTCGTGGATTTCCTATGCGCTGGGGAACTTGGCCGATAACTTGCCTACATTTGTAGTGTTGCCTGATCCACGTGGATTGCCCTATAACCAACGCGGCAACTTTAGTTCGGGCTTTTTGCCAGTGAAGTATCAAGGGTTAGTTTTGAACGCAGCGGCCCCTGAGCCGATTCCCAACTTGAGACCTGCCAGCCAATTCGGATTCGCTCAGGGAAATGCCGATCAACAAGGCTTGGAGTTATTGCATCACTGGAACGAAACACATGCAGCCTCGCATCCGCACGATCCACAACTCCGCTCACGTATCGCAGCCTATCAGTTAGCGGCGAAGATGCAATTGAGCGCGCCGGAAGCGTTTGATTTGAAATCAGAATCGGCGACAACGCTGGAGCAATATGGTCTGAATCAGCCAAACACTGAGGATTTTGGTCGCCGCTGTTTATTGGCGCGTCGCTTGGTGGAACGCGGCGTCCGCTTTGTACAGGTTTGGAGTGGACCGCAAGGAGCAGCCAATAACTGGGATAATCATGGAAGCATCATTGGCGAACTGCCACCGATTGCCGCCAGTGTCGATCAACCGATCGCAGCGTTATTGGCGGACCTATATCAACGCGGGTTGATGGAAGATACTTTAGTGGTCTGGACGACGGAGTTCGGCCGCACTCCGTTTGCCCAAGGGAGTGTCGGTCGCGATCACAATGGTGGTTCGTTTGCCACTTGGCTATGTGGAGCAGGCGTAAAAGAAGGTGTTGCTTACGGTGCCAGCGACGAGTTGGGATATCAAGCGGTTGAAGGCAAAGCGTATTGCTATGACTTTCATGCGACGCTGTTGCATTTATTGGGCATCGACCACAAGCGTCTTACTTTCCGCCAAGCCGGCATCGACCGCCGCCTTACCGATGTCCATGGTAAAGTGATCCACGATATCTTGGTCTAACGCGCTGCGCGAGAGCAGGAGAGATTAGAGAGGTGAGCAGGAGAGCGTCTCCGTTCGTAACCTCTCCCTCTTGTTTCCCGTCGCAATCTCATTGTGCTGCGTAGGAAGTGATCTTCAGATCCTTCCTACGCAACGCATGGTCAGCTACGCTGCGCGAGAGCAGTAGAATTCAGAAAGGTGAGCAGGAGAGCATTTCCTTAATCTCTCCCTCTTGTTTCCCGTCTCAATCTCGTTGTGCTGCGTAGGAAGTGATCTTCAGATCCTTCCTACGCAATGCATGGTCAGCTGCGCTGCGCGAGAGCAGGAGAATTCAGAAAGGTGAGCAGGAGAGCATTCCTAATCTATCCCTTTTGTTTCCCGTCTCAATCTCGTTGTGCTGCGTAGGAAGTGGTCTTCAGATCCTTCCTACGCAATGCATGGTCAGCTGCGCTGCGCGAGAGAGGAGAATTCAGAAAGGTGAGCAGGAGAGCATTCCTAACCTCTCCCTCTTGTTTCCCGCCTCAATCTAACACTACTCCACGATCATCTCGCCGTTCATCACCATCCAATGCCCTGGAAATGTACACAAATAGGGATAACGGCCCGGTTCTGTAGGAGCTCGGAAGTAAATCGTAAACTCCGCGTTCGGGTCAACAATGTCCGTGTAGGCCAATACGTCATCGGAGCGTGGTACATATTGCATCACAGCAGCCTCGGGATCTGAAATCAATCGATTTGCCAACTCACCTACAGCCTGCAACTTCCCTGGCTTGATCAACGCCCAGTTATGTGGCACGACGTCCGGATTGACAAATTTCAACGCGACCGCCTCGCCTGGCTTCACCTTAAAACTCCGCGTTTCAAAGGAGAGGTTCTTACCCGCTTCCATTTTCACCGTACGAGCTTCAGCGATCTTCCCCTTCCATGGATTGGGTATCTTGCGGGTTGCCAGAATCAAGTCCGCCAGAATAGGATGCGGTGCGATCTTTTTCTCCACGAAACGGTAACCGCGAATATCGGTCCTAGGCTTGTCTAGCTTGTGCACCGTCGCAAACAAATCATGCCCGCGCTCACCTCCCACATACATCCGTAAATAAACTTGGTTCGCAGGTTGTATATCTGGCATCTCTAGGAATAACGTCTTGCCATCTTCCAAAACTTGAGCCGACACAACTGTGAGGACATCATGACCTTTTGTACCAGGATGGATGGTCGAATACTCCGGCGAACCATATGCCGCACTGTAACGATAGTTCCAAGCTTGCACGATGTGACTCTGCGCGTTCTCGGCGACAGCTTGATCAATAGTCTCTGAAAAACGAACCGCAATACCATTTTCGTGAACATGAAAGCCTACTGGCATCTGAGCTGGAGCACCTGTGTATCGCATCCGCTGGAAGCAACCTGTCTCCACCGAATAAGCTCCCCAGCCTGCCATCCCGCTGACGTACAATTGCCCATCGACGGGATGGAAACGCGCACGATGCGCTCCCGATAAAAACTCCCCTCGCATCGGCACAACACCACCTTGCAACTGACCGTCTACTTCGTCTCTCAGAAGCAAGAAATGCGTCCCCGTTCCAAATGAGGTATGGACCATATTCCCAGCCGTTGGGCCCCACTTCTGACTCGAAATGTAGACTTGTCCACCCGCAGAGTTATCAACGCCGCGAGGCAAATAAACCATCGGCAAAGCGGGCACCTGCCCGTTACGCGGACCGCGATACCCAAAGAACAAGGGATCACCCAACTCATACGTCGCCTCGCGCGTTGCGTCCCCAGGTACTTTCGGTTTTACTCCGCAAATCATCGACGCCGGAGTCCATTCTCCTTCCGAACAGGGGACCGTAAGTACTCCGTCAGGATACAACCCCAAGCCATCTGGATTACGAAAACCGACAGCTACCACATCGGCGTATTTGCCGTCGGGTGATATGCGGACGATACCTTGATTGCCAGACGCGATAAAGAAATAACCCTGTTCGTCTCGATGCAAGCCACAGATGTAATCGTGCCCAGCAGGTGACGTCACGTAGGCATTGCTAAAACATTCGTAGTAGTCCGCTTCTCCATCGCGATTCAAGTCATGCAAGCGTGTGATTTGATCTCGACCTAAAACAAAAATCCCTTCTTTATCGGCGACGATCCCCAAAGCATGATGTAGTCCTGATGCAAATCGTTTCCAAATTGCCTTACCCACTTCACCACTCTGAGGTTGCTGACTTTCCCCCACTCCCAAGCCAATCCCAGACACATGCCAAATGTCTCCTTGCATCGTTGCATACAAAGCTGAGCCATCCGGCAAGAAGCAATGATCACCACCAAAGATTAGAGCTTTCCATGGGTTATCACGCGGCAACTCAATCGTGTCGATGGCGTAGGGTTGCTGTACCCCGTAAAGAATTTTGGTTTCGATGGCTTGCGGCCATAACGGTGTACTGCCTTCCAAGGCGGACTTCAGTGGATGCTCTGCTCGCGGCGCAACCTCGCGAACAAACTTTCCATCAACTACCCAAGGAGAATCAAGATACTCGACATCACCAATTCGATACGCGAATACAATCCGCTTGCCATGCCGATAATAACCCAAATACTTAAA
>JBILTA010000770.1:0-2679 GCA_044371785.1 Pirellulaceae bacterium
CCGACGGTGTGATCTCCTTGGAGATATCTGGCACAAACGGCTTTTGGATTAAGCTATCGTAGTTTTGCATGGAAACCACAGGTGCGTCGTTGATGCTTGGGCGATCACCATTGGCTGTCAGTCCCCCTGCTCCACCCCCTGGCAAACGATCAAGGTGTTGCTGCCAAAGTTGTGGTGAGCTATTGCCGCTAGTTTGCAGCGGCATGCCATTGGGACCGATATTCATACCGGGCCCTAGGCTGCCGAAGCTGTTCTGTTGAGTTTGAAAGATAACCAGCTTGAGCCAGCCGAGTAATTCATCGCTTCCATCGTTATCAATTTGACCAACAGAGCCCGTTTTTTGTGTTCCGTGCGGCCGCGTTGCCATCTGATACAGGGTTGATTTGTTGGCATCCGCTGCATCGATGAATGGTACGAGCGAAGCTATGTTGTTTTCAGCTGTTTTCTTAGTCGAATTGGCGGCGGGGCGGAGTAACTTTAATTCATTGGTGGCTTGTGCCCCATGGCATCCCGATTGTCCACACTTCTGAATCAAGATCGGCTGGAGATGTGAGCGAAACAGCTTTGCGGCATCATCGGACACAACTGCTTCAAAGGTCATGGGCTTGGCTGTCGCATCCGCGTTAGTGAATGTTTGCGGCTGTGTACCGGATTTGGGAATTGACTGAGGGCGAGTGGCTGGCGGAGTCGGTGCGCTATTGCTTGCAGGAGCCTTCAGGGAGTTAACAGAGGTTGCACCGCCCGCTGTTTGAACTCCGCCCTCAGAACTGCTTTTGCCTCCAGCGGTCACAACGCCAGTATTGGGTTGCGTCTGTTTTTGTTGTCGGATTACTTCTTTGGCCCATGGTTCTTGAAGAACCGTTTCTTTAATTTGAATCGCCAAGCGTTTTACAATTGGGTCATTGGGAACCATTCGTTTGAGTTCTTCATAATGAAAGATGGCTTGATCATTCATTTTGTTTTTTAAGCACCAGAGAGACATTTGATAATGTTCGCCAGTACCAATACGACCATACTTTTTAATTTTGTACTGATAGATTTCCTCAATCGAGCGAGCGCTGTATTCAATTTGACGCACGGGAATAAAGACGGAATTGTTCTCGTCGATCCGCACGGAAATCTGGTCGCCCAGGGGCGATAGCTCGCCCGCTATGACATCGCCGTGTTTCATGAGCACAGCACCCGGTCCACCCACGACATTAGTGCTCTGCGCGAAAGCCGTCGCCGAGAGAAAGAAAACGAACAGCAAGTAGATTGCTTGAGTATATCGGCGCACGAAAGCACGGCCCAAATATTCAAGAGGTTCGAATCGATCGACGCAAGTTTTGTGTGAGCCGTCCATGGCGCGTTCCTAGTCCGACGTTCGCAAACAGGGGTTTACGAAGGAAATAATGCGAGCAAAATTAAGAACTTGGCGGTAATTACCAAATGTTGGCTTTCTTGGCCAGATCAATCCTGCCTGTAATTGACGCTTTATGGCTGTGCTTTGGAGATTCAATTCGAAAATTGCCAGTAAAACGCGAACCTCTCGACCTTTAAGCCTGTCTAGAGGTGTCAAATCAGTCTAGAAATGCGATTCGCCTTGACAGCAAAGGGGCGTAGTGAGTAGACAGGCGTGGAGAGCGAAGCACGACGACGTCGACCTTGCAACGGATGGGTGGCAGAGTGGTTTAATGCACCGGTCTTGAAAACCGGAGTAGTCGAAAGGCTACCGTGGGTTCGAATCCCTCCCCATCCGCTTTGAGCAGGCTGTATATGTGAGGCTGTAGGCCGCGTTGCTGCAATTAATCCGATCTTCATTGGATTTATCTGACCCTCAAAAACAATTTTCTGGGACTGTTGAATAGAGCTTCTAATGGCGTAGAATCACGCCGTCGGAAAGTGGTTTGATATTCAACAATCAAGAACCGAAGGTTGATCTATGAGCATGCCCATGGGACCGGACTCATCGAATCCTTTTAGTGCGCCAAACGCAAGCGGCGTGAACGCAAAAGTAGTAACTGAGTCAGCGGATTTAACTGCAGTCGATTGGTTGATCTGTATTCTTTGTTCGGGTATTGGTTGTATTGTGGGCATAATCCGCACGGTACAGGGAAAGCCAACCGGTCCTAAGATGATTGGTATTTCGTTGGTATTCATCGTAATTTGGACGGTAGTGCGACTTGCAATAGAAGCCAGTATGAGGCAATGAGTTTTTCGAACTCTACAGGCAAGCCTGCTCGGCCAAGCAGCGAATTACTACTATCGAAAAAGACGCACATCGAGATGTTGATTGTTTCGCTGTGCGTCTGTTTGGCCGCTTTGTTGTTGAAAATCAATGATGCGGGTAAAGTATGCTTCGTTCTGTATGAAGGCTGGGTGGCGCCTGGACTGTGTACATCCTATGAGCTATTTGGGATTGAGTGTCCCGCCTGTGGCTTGACGCGGAGCTTTATATCTTTTGCCAGGTTGGATATTGGGCGAGCCTTTTCGTTTAATCGAATCGGGCCGATCTTTGCGTTGCTGGTTCTTTTTCAAATTCCATATCGATTGTGGTGTGTTCGAAATTGGCCTCATGGCGCGTTCTCACGGAAAACGACTCGAAATGTGGGGTATCTTTTGCTGGTCGCATTGGTGATGAATTGGTTGTTGCTTCAGTTCAACATCTAAGTACGATCGGACTACGGCCGCCTGGTTTTC
>JBILTA010000771.1:0-2678 GCA_044371785.1 Pirellulaceae bacterium
CGGGCAGCGAGGAGTTCATAAATTCGCTTCTGTGACTCCCGATGGCGATTGCTGGCGAGTTTAATCCACCGCGTCAACTCTTCGTTAGTTGGTTGGGATGCTCGATCCGCCGGTTTTCCATTTATCTCATTGGATGACTCTGTTGGCAGCATTCTTCACTCCTTCCCGCCGAAAAGAGAAAGCTGCCCAAAACTTTCTGTCGCTTCGAGTAGTTCTCAACTTCAGGCCGTGCATGTCGATCTAGCGAGGACAGCAAGGGTGATCTACGTGATAGTAGTAAGCAAGCTTCATACAGCTGATGGGTTTACCAAGAGAGGCCTTAGCCACTGTATTTGAGAATGGGTGACTTCCATTTACTTGGAAAGCAATGGACGAGAAGTCAAGTGCGCTGAGGAATGCAATTTCTTTGAACATGATACACCTGTTTCTTGAAAGAAAAAAAGCCTGTGGTAAGTGCCTGAGCTAAACCGCAGCCAATCAACAATTCCGGATTTGACGGATTGTTGAGCTTTTCATTTCTTCCAATTACAAGCGATTGATTGCCAAGAATTATCACCGAAACGAATCGGAATTTCATGTCTTTGAAAACTACTCGATTCTGCGCGCGGGATTAAATCCCCGGATAATGCGAAAGTTGCGATAAAATTCACAACGATAGAAAGCGACCGAGGTTCGGCATGAACCGTGGCACTTGAAACAGTTTTTGTGCATTGGCATTTGTTGCACTGGCTAACACTCGATAATTGATACCCGTCGCCTTGCGGACTTTGCCTAGCAGAAACCTGAGAAGCGGCACATTTGGGACACTTCGGGACAAAAGGCACAATTGCCGACGTTTGGGCCTGCGTAGCTGACGCAGTTTCGTGCGTTGGTGACAGACTTGCAAATATCGTTCGTGAGAGACAGCAGCACGAAACCCCTCCAAAGATTTGGCTGTACGCAACCGCGAGCAACAGAACGATATGGAGGTTTAGTGAAGGCATAGTACGTATTTTTTGTTCAGATTTTGACGTTCCCAGGTATTTGGATGAGCCCAATGTAGAATTCCTTCATGGAAATCCAAATTTTTTCCTCGGATTCGTCTCTGCAGTCGAAAGTTCCAGCCGATTACGCAGCGAATACACCAATTCTACCCTAAGAACCATTACCGGCGAGGGGCTGAGTTCGATGACCGAGGTTAAATTCGAGGTCCCTGTCGTCTCGAACCTATTATCTCTGACAGTGGTGAAGATATCCGAGATGGTGGATTGGTCAAACCACAAAGAATCCATCCGGGATCATATTGGTCAGTGACGGCAGCGCTGGCTAGATACTACATACTTGTCAATCATCCCACTGGGCGCGTGGCCCCCGTTCATTCTCAGCTTTAATGCGTTGGATATTATCCCAGAAGCGGCTGCCCGACGACGCGATACTTTGGTTTTGACGTTGATAAAATTTGTAGTCATGACTCCAACTCGCCACGAAAACGGAGTGAGATCTTACACAAGGAGACACTACCGCTCCCAGAAGTCAGCTGGCGTAGCGTTGGGGTTGAGGAAGCGAGGTGAAAGACAGGCTCCGAAAGCCGCAATTTTGTCGTGCGACGAGGAGACTCCCGAGAATAGTGTTTTATAGGAGAAAACGCACCCAATGAGATTCGCGCTGAAGTTAGCGGAGACATCGCGCGAAAGAGGGTTTGATATCTTACATGAGCGTTCCTACGCATGAAAATATTGTGGAGAAATGAAATCAGATCGACTCTTATTGACGATACTTTCGTTGCTTAAGTCGGAGTGGTAGACTTTGTTCTTTGAATCAGCCCCTAGAATCATTGTGAACGATACCAAAGATGAGCAGCCAACACAGTGACGTCAAGCAGAACGCCCTTGAAGAAATCAAGCAACGTTTTTTGTCGTCATTGAGCAGCGGAACTCCGATTTGTATTGAATCGCTAATCGACACTAACGCAGCCTTGGAGGAACTTCACCAAGAGCTACTTAAGATTGAAATTGGTTGGCGATTGCAGCAAGGGCAAAGGCCAAGCCGAGAAGAGTACCTTCTGAGATTTCCATCAAACCAGCAACTGATTCTCACTGTTTTTAAGGACATAGAAAAACTATCTTTTGGAAGCGTTGAAGAGCTGTCTCTTGCGACCGTGCCACATCAGCAGGTGGCGGAAGGTTTGGCTCGAGATGTGAGTGTCGACCCAAATGTATCGGGTAATGCGATAACGCGATTACCGCAACTAGGCGGCTATCGGGTTGTTCGAGAAATCGCAAGAGGCGGTATGGGGGTTGTTTATCAGGCAACCGATACACAGCTTGGTCGAAACGTGGCAATAAAGATGATTAGAGGGGATTACGTTGTTGATCGCAGTATCGTAGAAAGGTTTACAACGGAGGCAAAGGCCGTTGCAAAACTAGATCATCCCAATATTGTTCCTGTTTATGACTTCGGTGATTTTGAGGGACAACCTTTCTTCGCGATGGCCTATGTTGATGGAGAAAGTTTGGCGGACCGAGTGTTGAGAGACGGGCCGCTGCCACCGGCAACCGCAGCCAAAATGATGATTGATATTATTTCGGCCGTTCAACACGCTCACGATCGTGGTGTTATTCACAGGGATATCAAGCCACAGAATATTCTGGTTCAAGGAAACGGCAAACTTCAGGTCACGGATTTTGGACTCGCAAAAT
>JBILTA010000189.1:0-8710 GCA_044371785.1 Pirellulaceae bacterium
TCCTGATTGATCGCTTCAAGCCGAAGTAAAACAGATTGGGACTCTCGGGCGACGAGCGTTTTCTGATGGATGCCTAGCCTTCGGCGTACGGGTTAAACGAACGCGCCACTGACGAGTATGTCGCGGCAACGCTCCTGATTGATCGCTTTAAGCCGAAGTAAAACAGATTGGAACTCTCGGGCGACGAGCGTTTTCTGATGGATGCCTAGCCTTCGGCGTACGGGCTAAACGAACGCACCACTGACGAGTATGTTGTGGTTGACGCTCCTGATTGATCGCTTCAAGCCGGAGTGAAACAGATTGGAACTCTCGGGCGACGAGCGTTTTCTGATGGATGCCTAGCCTTCGGCATACGGGTTAAACGAACGCACCACTGACGAGTATGTCGCGGCAACGCTTTTGATTGATCGCTTCAAGCCGCAGTAAAACAGATTGGAACTCTCGGGCGACGAGCGTTTTCTGATGGATGCCTAGCCTTCGGCATACGGGCTAAACGAACGCGCCACTGACGAGTATGTTGCGGCTAAGAGTCGAGCCTGGATGGATTACTGCAGGCGAGTTTCGGTAAGTTCAACAGCACGCAGCATCGCCTTGGATTTGTTCATGGTCTCTTGGTATTCGCTGGCAGGATCGCTATCCGCCACGATGCCTGCTCCCGCTTGAATATAAATCTTGCCGGGTGTCATCACCATCGTTCGCAGGGCGATGCAAGTATCCATGTTTCCACCGTAATCGAAATAGCCAACAGCTCCTGCGTAGGGGCCACGTCGAGTCGGTTCGATTTCATCTAAGATCTGCATAGCGCGAACTTTGGGCGCGCCACTGACGGTCCCAGCAGGCAAGCAAGCTTTAAGTGCATCGATCGCATCGAGTTCAGGTCGCAGCTTACCATCAACATTGGAGCTGATGTGCATCACATGGCTGTAGCGTTCCACGGTCATGACATCACTTAAGCGAACGGAGCCGAACTGAGCCACTCGACCGACATCGTTTCGACCGAGATCAACGAGCATGACATGTTCAGCGCGTTCTTTGGGATCCGCCAGCAGTTCTTCGGCCAGCGCGCGATCTTCTGCTTCCGTTTGGCCACGTCGACGTGTGCCAGCAAGTGGTCTTACTGTTACACAGCCTTCGAATACTCGGCACATTACTTCAGGCGAAGCTCCGACCAAGGTAGTATCCGGTGTTCGCAAGAAGAACATGAAAGGGCTCGGATTGATTACACGCAGCGATCGGTATACTTCTAGGGGTTCGCAGCGCGAATCGACTTCCATGCGTTGGCTAACGACCACTTGGAAGATATCACCGGCGCGAATGTATTCAGTGCATTTGCGCACGGCCTCTTCGAATTCCTGTTGTGTGAAATTAGAGCGAACATCGAGTGGTCTGGTTTGGCTCAAGTCGACTTCGGCGCTGGTGAGTGGCTTATCGTTTCGGCCCAGCAGTTCGACGATATGATCAATTTTCGATTCAGCATCTCGATAAGCAGCTTCGGTCGATGGGAATTGGTTTGGCTGCACAAGCGAGACGATGATGAGCGTTTTGGTGACGTTGTCGAAGATGACTAATTCATGGAAGAACGAGAAATCAAGATCTGGGAGGTGTCGATCGTCGGGTGGTGGTGAGTCCAGTTTTTCCACATAGCGAACGACGTCGTAGGCCGCATATCCGATGGCTCCACCGATGAATGGCGGCAATTCGGAGTGGCTTGGTATTTGGAATTGGCGGAGATGTTGACGGAAGAAATCGAGTGGATCGTTGACTTCCAATGTCTTTACGTCGTTTCCTTCTTGAACAAGCAGTTTGGTTCCCCAGCTGGCGATGCGTTTGTGTGGTTTGGTGGCGATGAAACTATAGCGTCCCACTTTTTCTCCACCGATAACGCTCTCGAACAAACAACCGGAGGACGTTCCGTCATCGAGACGGTGGAACGCAGAGACAGGGGTGAGGTTATCGGCCAATAATCTGCGATAGACGGGGATAAGGTTGTAGCTCGCTGCTAGTTCGTTGAAACGTTGCAGAGTGGGGGCCGTTGCCATGGAGTTCGGTCTTTTTGGTACTGGGAACTGATTGTTGCGTTATGAGTGCGGCTGCGTTCTGTGCAATGGGACAGAAAATGTGCGGCTCGGTTCAGAGGCGTTTGCAAATTCGTCTTTCACGGCCTCTGGGGTATTCGGTCTTGCTCTATTGTAGATCAATCTTTGTCTTCGCTTCAGTGGGTTGTGGAGCGGCCAAGGGGAAATGCCTCCAAATCTCGAACCCTCTGCCGGTGGGGCTAACTGTCCAACCTGTGATGATTTGTTTAGGTTTTTGGGACATTAGCTTTTGTTGACAGTCGTACAGAGCCCCTTAGAATCCACAGCCAAAATAGGGTAAGCTGGGGAGAACGCTGGCGAGCCGACCTCGGCTGAGTCGCTCAATAGGGTGGGGCTGGTTGGAATCCACTACGCGAGGCTCTATAGTTTCACACAAGTTGGTTCAGGGAAACGGATTGTCACCGATGGTACGAGGTTCGCGATGAAGTGTCAGCATTGTGAAAAGCCTGCGACCTTTCACATTACAGAATTGACGGAGCCCAATAATCCGCATGTTCTGCACTTATGTGAGGATCATGCGCGGCAATATTTGTCTCAAGACCCGTCGCAGCCGGGGAGTTCGGCATTAGCGGGAGTGTTGTCGAGCCATCAGAAGGTAGATCAAACAGCGGAGCAGATTGCTTCGACGGATCAAAAGGCTTGTCCTGTATGTGGGATAACGTTTGCAGAGTTTAGGAATATCGGTCGGTTAGGATGTCCGTACGATTACGTTCATTTTCAAGCAGACTTAGAACCGTTATTGATCAATATACACGGATCTACGGAGCATCATGGTAAGAAGCCATCGAAGCTGCTCGGTTCGCCTGATCGCCAGCATCGTTTGTTACAGTTGCGACGCGAAATGAAAGAAGCGGTCGAAAAGGAACTGTACGAGCGAGCAACGGAGATTCGAGATGAAATCCGTCGATTAGAGCAAAGCGAAACGGGCGAATAGTGTTGGAGGTGGATATCCTGGAGGTGGATACAAAGTGAAGCTTGACGAATTGGCTGGTAAGTGCGGTGAGTGGCTCAAGGGGACCGGGCCTGAATCGGATATTGTGATCAGTAGCCGAATTCGGTTAGCTCGTAACCTCTCTGAGTTTCCGTTTGTGCGCCGCTGCACTGAAGGCGACAAGCGTTCGATATTGCGAGCAGCGCGTCAAGCGGTCGATGCGATTGAAGAATGGAAGAGCGTCGAGTTCGTCGATGTTGAACCATTGAGTGAGTTGGATCGGCAGTTCTTGGTAGAACGTCAGTTGATTTCTCGTGAGTTATCCGAAGCAGATGGTCCCCGCGGCGTCGCTATTGACGGTAATGAACGCTTCAGTGTCATGATTAACGAAGAAGATCACCTTCGTATTCAAGTGATCCGTAGCGGGTTGGATCTCAAGTCCGCTTGGAATGATGCGGCCGAGATTGATGACCGGCTTGAACGTAAACTGACATTCGCCTATCTGGAAAAGCTTGGCTATCTAACAGCTTGTCCAACCAATGTGGGAACTGGATTGCGGGTGAGTGTGATGTTGCATCTGCCAGCACTTGTAATTACGCGGCAGATTGAAAAAGTTTTTCGCAGTTTGCAGAAGATGAACGTTGCGGTGCGAGGCCTATTCGGTGAAGGCTCGCAATTTACGGGTGACTTTTATCAAGTGAGCAATCAGATTACGTTGGGCCGCAGCGAAGAAGCACTTCTGCAGCAAGTGGAATATGTTGTGCCGCAATTGATCGAGTACGAGCGAAAGGCTCGTAGTTTTTTGATGAACAACAGTGCCCATGACTTACATGATGATGTGAGCCGCGCGTTTGGTATTTTGCAGACGGCCAAGAAGATTAGCAGCGATGAGACCATGCTCTATCTGTCTAAGGTACGCATGGGCGTGAATCTGGGGCTGATTCGCGAGTTGGAGATCCCAACGGTGAATAAGTTATTGATTCATACTCAACCGGCTCATTTGCAGAAGCTGCGCGGCAAGATTCTCAATACGACGGACCGTAATATCGAACGCGCCGGTTACCTACAGAAGCATCTGGTAAAGCGAAATTGAGTGAGACAGTCGTTGCTTTAACCCGCAGCCTGAGCGTGGCGTAGGCTAGGGTGGGAAGGGTACCAAAAGGGATCTGCGACAAACTAGGCGCGAAATCGCGTGCAAAAAAGCGTATTTTTACCCCATTTTGGGTGGTAAATTGCTTCCCCGCTTCTATAGTCCGACAAAACGACTTGTTTCGTTGACTAAAATATGCTCTGAATAGTCTGTTGGCACCGTGTTGTGGATCGGTGATGCACGTATTGATTTGTTTTGTGGAGAAATGATCGTGAAGAATAAGTGGATTGCGGCGATAGCTTTGACGTTAGTCGCTTCGGTTGGTGCTAGTGCTGCGATGGCAGCGAAGTTTTCCTTGGATGGCGTCAAGTGCATGATGATGCCTGCGAAGTCAGTTAAGGAAGATAAGTTTGTTGAATACAAGGATGCGAAGGTCTATTTCTGCTGCCCAGGTTGCGTGAAGAAGTTCAGCGCTGATTCGAAGCCGTTTGCGGCTAAGGCGAACCATCAATTGGTTTTGACCAAGCAGTATGAGCAGAAGAAGTGTCCAATGTCTGGTGGTGACCTCAACCCAGAGCAATCAATTACTGTCGGTGGAGTGAAGGTTGGCTTCTGCTGTGGTAATTGCAAAGGCAAAGCTGAGAAGATGGAAGGCGATGCACAAGTCGAAGCTCTTTTCGGCGAAGAGGCATTCAAGAAAGGTGAATACACCTTGGTCAAAGAAGAGAAATAGTTTTACTGTTTCGACGATTTGATTTTTTGAAATAACTGAAAGCGTAACCGTATCGTGCGGTTACGCTTTTTTCGTTTAGCGATTCTTTGTTTGCCTCAAGTTTGGGCATCCCATGGAAAACGATGTGCCAAGTGGTGTTAAAATGCATAAACTGGAACAATGAGCTTGGCGCGGGGTGGAGAGTTATGTAGACCCTGCCGTTTTGAATTTCCAGTACCCGCGTTTTTGAAATACTTTTGAAATCTACAAGCGAAGTGTGCTGCATGATGCAAGTCGTTAGTGTGTGCGTTGATCCACAGATGGGAGTCCAATCATGTTCGCATTAGGCGAGCCGATGTACACGCCGTACGATATTCGCTTTCCCTTGTTTGGTTGTCAGGTTCGCGTCTCAGCGCCGTTTTGGTTAGTAGCAGCGTTATTGGGTTACAGCAATGCGCGAGCCGTGGATGAAGGGTTTGCCAGTCGGAATTTAGATTCGCCTGGTTCGCTAGTGTTGTTGTTGATTTGGATGTTAGCGATGTTTGTGTCGATTTTGGTGCACGAGTTGGGGCATCATTTCGCCTTTCGTTTCTTTGGCATCGATTCGCATATCGTTTTGTATCACTTTGGCGGATTAGCGATCCCTTCTGGTGGTCGTCGAGCGGGGCGGATATCGGTTTATGCAGGTAGGTTATCGGCGTATCGGCAGTTGATCATTTCTGCGGCAGGGCCGTTGGCTCAAATTGCGTTAGCGGTCATTGTGGCGCTCATTGCAAGGTCGATGGGACTCAGTATCGGTTCTTTTGAAGGGTGGCTAACGTATTTTGGACTGCCTGAAGTTGGTGGTGTGACACCGAAATCGGCCGCCCTCTATGCGGTAATCGATTTCTTGGTTTATCCAAGTATTTTCTGGGCAGTGCTCAATTTATTGCCCATACTCCCACTAGATGGTGGTCGTATTGCGGAGGAGATTATCTGCATGTTCTTTCGCGGGACGCAAAGGGATGCGATTGTCTTGTCGATGGTATGTGCGGGTTTGGTTGCGTTTTGGGCATTTCAACGCGGTGAGACCTTCATGGGGATGTTCTTTTTGAGTTTTGCCTTTTCGAATTTTGAGACGCTTCAGTCTGGCGGGATGCGTCGTCCGTGGTAAACAACGTTACCCATGAAAACACCGGTACCCATCAAGTCACTGGAGCAAATCAAGGCACAGCTCTAGGGCAGGACGCGGAAACAGCGAATCGAGCGTTAGCGTTTATCTTTGGCGCGAGTAATGTGCGGCGAGGTTTACCCAGTTTATTACAAACAACATGTAATACGCTCGGAACGAACTGGGATCTGATTGTTACAGCTGGTCATGGACGCAGTTATGGCGCGGCGAGTTACGTTTTGGGCCGTGGATTACCCGGGATAACGAGCGCGCATTGGCATAGGCATCTCGATCAATCGCTTCAACACAAGTGGGCGCTCTTTACGGATGTTGGAAATGACTTGCTCTATGGTAAGACACCACTACAGATCAGTGATTGGATAGAGCAATGTGTTGCCGTTTTGTGTCGTGATCGAGCGATAATTACGATCGTTGGATTACCTTTCGAGGTTCTAAAACGGGTCGGAAGGAAAAAATTTTTGCTTCTGCGAACAATTTTTTTTCCAAAAAGTGAGCTCGATTTTTTGACTGCTTTAGAGCGCATCGAACGACTTGAAGAGTCTGTTCGCGAGATCGCGCAGCGTTATCAAACGAAGTATGTTGAACCATCATCAACATGGTATGGAATGGATCCGATTCATGTGATGTATGGTTACTATGATGTGTTGTGGCAACGATCATTGCCTTGGTTGAATGATGAAAAAAGCCCATTTTTTATTGGTGAAAATGAACAGCGATCGTTCAGTGCAAATCGTGCGCTGCAACGTTGGCGCTGGATGATGAAAATGTTTTTTGTGCGCGCGCATGAACAAACTTGGTTCACATTTCAACGCTCGATGAAACAACCTGCGCTGCGCATTGATGCGCAACGCAACGTTTGGTTCTATTGAAAAAACAGTTCTTAGAACTCGAAAAAAAAATTGTACCGTTGTTGAAAAAATGTCGAAAAGATGTTGCATTCAATCGCCAGTTGCGTACAAATACACGACATAGGAAGTCGTTAACTACCTTTCATGCAATCGTCAATGAGTTCTTAAAAAAGAAATCGACGATGGTTGAAGGAAAGTTGGATGCGACAGTGATATGTGAGTCATTATCAGATGTCGGTGGTGGCAACTGACTCAAACGGTAGTGACTCGAGGAATCAAATAAGTTTTCGGAGGAGAAAACAGTGGCCAAGAAAAAAGCTGGTGCCAAGAAGGCAGTTAAGAAGGCTCCTGCCAAGAAGGCAGCCAAGAAGAGTGTTAAAAAGGTAGCTAAGAAGGCAGCCAAGAAGGCCGTCAAGAAGGCTCCTGCTAAGAAAGCAACCAAGAAGGCTGCTGTCTAATTCCTTGGTGGAGGCCAGTTGCGGCGGCTTTAGTCGCTTGTAATGGATCGCCCAAGCGAACCGCTGTCGATCATGCCAAAAGCGTGATCGACAGCGGTTTTTTTTTGCGCGGACTTGAGGGGTGAGGCTGACGGTTTTTCTAAATTCGCTGGTTTAACAGTTTTGAAGCAGATTTGGCACGTAGCCCCTTGCCGTTGGTCCAGATGAGATTAGCCCAAGACGGGAAGGGATACCTTGGGTGGAGCGACCACGTTTCTTTGAGCCATATCGCGAACCAAGGTACGGACGATTTTCTCTATGGGTAAGCCGCAGATCGGATCCTGCAATACTTGATCTAGGCGGCCTTCGTCGGATTCCTGTCGCATCGCAATATTGATTGGGACTTCACCCAAAAATGGAACCGACAACTCTTCCGCTTTTCGTCGTGCTCCACCATGTCCAAAAATATCGTATCGTTTGCCATTGTCTGGGCATATAAAGCCGCTCATGTTCTCGACCATACCCAGCAACGGAATCTTGGTCTTCTGAAACATCGAAACCGCTTTCACGGCGTCCAGCAGCGCAACTTCTTGGGGAGTGCAAACGACAACGGCTCCGGTCAAGGGAAGGAGTTGTGAAAGCGTTAAGGCGATATCGCCGGTGCCAGGAGGCATGTCGATGATGAGATAATCCAGTGGTCCCCAATTTGTATCACGCAAGAACTGGGTGATGCTGCCGTGAAGCATCGGGCCACGGAAAATGACCGCTTGGTCTTTCTCAACGAGAAAACCCATCGACATCACCGGCATATTGCCAAACATCTTGGGCTGAATCTTACCGTCGACAACTTCTGGCCTTCCTTCGAGGTTCAATAGATGAGGGATGCTAGGGCCATAGATGTCCGCGTCCATTAGTCCAACGCGACAACCGAATCGTTTGAGCGTTAATGCGATCGAGGCCGCGATGGTGCTTTTTCCAACGCCTCCTTTGCCTGAACCGACGGCAATGACACTCCGCACACGCAGGCCAACTTGTCCAATCGTGGGTGGAGGGCGGTCGATGGTGCTAATCGAAATATGGATCTGCTTAAAGTTTGGGAACTTAGCTTGGATCGTTTCAATCGCTCGCTGCTGGAATTCGTCTGCAATCGGTAAGCTATGTGTGCCCAGCGCGATTTCAGCGGTTAAAGTATCATCCGTCCAGGAAATATTTCGAACTTGGTCCGATTTGGAAAGTGAACGACCTGTTTCAGGATCGTGAAGAACGCCAATCGCTTGCTCGATCGAAGCCAAAGTGATATTTGGGTTAGACATTCGTATTTCCCCCTGCAGTGAAATCGCGTCTCAGCTCGCGAGTAATTCGGGACTTCAGTGTGAAGTTTTTGCTGTGAAGTTAAAGAATTCGGCTGCTGCACTGTAGGCAGTG
>JBILTA010000772.1:0-2675 GCA_044371785.1 Pirellulaceae bacterium
ATTGCACATCCGCGTCGGCCTGATCATTATCCCGCAACGTTCGATCGAGCCATGCTGTAATCTGACGGCCTGCATCGACTAAGGCGGTAGTCGTGATCATGGCGGTGCGAGCAGGAGCATATTGCGAAGCCCATGAACCACTAGCGTTCGAAGATGTCACATCGCCGCAATTCCACAACAGAACACTGCTGCCCGATTGAACGCTCGATGTCACCCACCCAGCTTGAGCGGCTGCTTGGGTACCCGTTCGCGCTGCATCCGCATTGGCGAAGGCAGTAATCCAATTGACATCCGCGACGCCCGTACTGGCCAAAATGGTGCGCAGCGCGTTGGCACTAGCATTATCCGCTGTTGTGATCGCAGAGCTGGTTCCCTGCGTATGAGGTACCGTCAGGCCATTGATAGTCGCTGTAAACGTCGATTCCAGCGAATTCGTGGTCGTTGTATACGTGGTCATCGCTGTGTTTTGCGATGTAATCTGAGTGATCAGGTTTTGACCCGTGGTATTCGCAGCTGCGATGGCGGCGTCACCTACATCACCCGCCCGCGCAATGTTCGAAGTCTTTTCACTTGCCTTAAAGATGGTTGTGGCTTGCGCGATAGCGGTCTCTGCTGCTGAAATCGCAGCTTGGGTATACTGGTCAATATGCTTCTGTTTCAAAGCCGCTCCGGTGGCTTCTGCCAGCGTCACACTTGCGGTCTGAACTCGCAAGGCATGTGCTACCTCAGCATTGGCAACACTGATACTCGCACTAACAACAGCACCGATATCGTCTTTACTACGATTAATGCTGGCTTTGGCAGAGTCCTTACGAAGTGTCGACGCCGCTGCTCCGGATTGCTTGTCGGTCGATGTCGATGCTTGGATGGAACCGTTGGTAAATGTTAGCTCGGCTGTATTAAGTTGATCGATGACATTCTGCTCCGCCGTATTGAGCAAGGTTGTGAGTTGAATTCGATCATTCTTGGCGACCAAGGTTCGCGTCTGAAGTGCGTTTCTGCGTGTAACGTATTTCGCCGCATCCGCAGTGGCGACCGCGAACTGTAGCGCGGTTAGGGCATTTTGACCTGTTCCGTGCGCAGATTCCTTGCGAAGCCGATGATTTTCCGCCAGCGTGCTTTCATAAGCGGCTCGTGCATCGGTCTTATTATAGGTCAAATCTCCATTAATTCCGGCTTGACTGGAATAAAACGCGTTCGCGATACCCGTCAAGTCACTGCTAAGATCGGCAGAATCCTCAGCGACATTGGAGATGAAGGTCTTGTTGGCTTCCAACGTGGAATCGTTGGCAGTTGTCGCTTCACTGGCTTCTGCGGTAACGAAAGTGTCACCGCTGGTTTTCAGCGAACCTGCCGCTGCGATATCGGCGGATCCTGCCGCATTCACCCAAGTGAGATAATGGGTCGACGAATCGGTGACGCGTGTCTGTTCGGCTTTGGCCGTTTCGACCGTTTTCACACGAATCGCTTCACCTTCTGCAGTTCGCTGTGCCAACAAGAGCGGTTCTCGTAGGCTGGCGACTTGGGCATTGGTTGATGCAACAATCGAAGCATAGTCGGCTTGTGCCGTTGCCATTTCCGCCGATGTGATTTGATTAAATGTGAACTTAGCTTGGGCAATTGCAAGGTTCTTACGGGCATACGCCAATGTGGGTTCTACATTCTTGAGTACGAGGGCCTCACCGTGGAGGAAATCGCGCAGTGCGTCAGCATCGGAGATCTTCTTGTCTCTTTCGATCTCAGCGATGCGAACATTCCAATTCTTATAAACCAGACTTAGAGCGATCTGAAACGCCTTCAACGCCGCAATCTTATTGGTCAGTTGCGTTTGGCCAGCACTATTGGTGCTAGAAATGAAAGTCATCAGAGAACCAAGCACGTTTTGCACATACGAGGTCCCCGAACTTGCATCGCCAACGGTGGCAGCTTTGATTTCTTGGAGATAGTCACCCAAGAAAGAAAGCGTTCGGTCTTCGGAATTGGTGGTAAATGTATCTAACGCCGACTTAAACAAGTTTTGGAAGGATAAAGCAGCATTAGCAAGATCTAGTTGCAGTTGCCCCCAAGGAGATGCCTGACTGGTCGCAAATTCCGCGACTCGGCTTTGATGATTCTGATAAGTCGCAACCGTTTTCGCAGACTTGGTCGTAGTCTTGTTGACCTTTTCATCGCGGTCCGCTTCGCTGACCTCAGTTCCGTAATCCAAGTCGTGCTGTGCATTGGCCTGGAACATGGCCAGTAAGGCCTGGAGCACTTGCGTGTTGTACTGAGATGACGAATTGGCACTACTGTTAGCTTCCGTTGTGATGATCGAAGTCATCATGTCGTCATAGACGGAGACAAACGTAGCAATTGCAACTCGAGTGTCGTGATCGGTGGTTTCGGTGTCCGATATATTGAAGAACTCATGTTGAGCTCGAAGTTCCGTATTATTGTAAACGTCGTCCGCTTGTCCTTTGCGGTACGTCTCCCAAACGGTGGCCATCGAGATCTCGAAATCGTATCGAGTAGCTGCTAATCCTTGGAAATAGGTTGACTGAGCTGCTAGATCGCCAGAGGGGGCCATCATGAAATCGGCCCAATAGGGTGCATTGGCGTACCCCATCGTCTTTTCGTTCTGAACATACGACATGTTAAAGTTGTAGGTTGTGGTCGCCACATTTTCCGTATGTTTT
>JBILTA010000773.1:0-2674 GCA_044371785.1 Pirellulaceae bacterium
TTGCGCTGCAAACTCCTCCCAGTTCCAGTCTTTTAGCCAACGCTTTGCGACAACAGGTTCAACGACTGTCGGATCCATCTTCATCATACAGGCGGCCATAAAACGCAATGATGAAGGATCTCGCTGCGTTCCTAAGCGTTGTGTCGTCCCGGTTAATGGATCTCTAAGCAAAATATCGGCCAGTATTTCGACTTGCTCCCTTCGACTACCTCGAATAAACGACTCGCGATTTCGGATTTCATGAACTTGTGAGAAGTGACTCATCCAAACCGTTTGCACCAACCTACTCCCCATCGTCTCAAATGGTGGATCTTCCATGATTAGACGGGAAACTCGTTCAGGCCTCTGCGCTGCAGCATGCAACGCGACCATTGCTCCCAAGGAATGACCATAAAGATCAAATCGTTCAACATGAAACTGATCCATCCACTTCACTACAGCTTCTGCATGTTGCAACACTGCATAACCATGAGGGTTCGCAGGGCTTTCACCATGCCCAGGCAAGTCCACCAATGTTAGTGAATACCGTGACGACAGGGATGGCAATAACGGCGAAAAAGTTTGCCAGCGTCGGGTAAGCCCATGGATCATTACCAATTCGGCTGCGTCACGTCTTCGCTGTTCAATATGCAGTTTCATTGCCTTAAGTCCTCTGCTTGCACCTGAAGCTTATCACTGGGTTACGAAAGTAGCATTGGCACTCTGTTGAGCCCCCACGAGCAAAGCTCCGCTTCGTTGCCGAACATTGTAAGTTGTCGCAACAACTCGAATGTGGTCATAACTATACTTTGCTTCAAGGTACTCGAAAATCGGCTTTAGCCTTTCAGCCCCTACTTTCGCAATAGCAGCCTCGACTATTGCAATGGTTTCATGAGGTATCCATGTGCTGCAATCCGTAATATTCCGCACTTCCAGGTATTTGCTCAGGTAATTCGTGATTGTAGTCTCCGTAAAGCCGCTGGCCGCTGCCGCAGCGGCAATCGACATTCCTGAATCGAAATGTGGAAAGACCCGGAGCGCAGAAGAGTTGAGCCGAAGCTGAGCGACCTTTTCAACCGATTCATTCTCCGCTGGCAACGACTTTATAAACTCTTGCCACTTGTATTGGTTGGTCGAAAGAGATCGTCGCTCACAATACTCAAGCATCCAATCGCAGATCTTATGCCCCCATGCCTCTCTACTCTCGCTCGAATTCCGCTCGGATTCCTCCGATTTAACCGAGTAATCTCTCAACCATTGATTCCAAGCGGCAGCGTCGGTGGGACGAGTAGAAGCTAACTGCCATGCAAATGAAGGCGGCAAGATAACACGAGAGGGCTGATCGTTTGCCACATTTTCCGATTTCAAAAGCTCCGCCGGGGAGCGGTCTAAAGCCAATTTCTTCAGACAGATGCGAAACAATTCCGAATCACAGCCGGCCGCTGGCATCCAATTACCAAGCTGAATCGGACTGGGCTTTGCAAATCGATTCAGAAGGGGTAAGGAACACCGTTCCTCTCGTAAAGCCTTGCGGCCCAACGGAGTCAAAATCAATACACAAAAGTTCGTCGCGCAATCGAGCAACCCAAGGTTCAACATCTGTTCGATGTAGTCTTCCAATTCAATATCTGCACATCGCTGAAGCGCAGCGTAGTTGTGGTATTGTGCTGATCCCTGTGCAAACGCAGCTTTTTTGGCCGATGCAGCTTTTTTGGCGGATTCCAGGGCGAATTGTCGCACTCGTTTGCTACCATACCCTTCGCCAAGTTCATCGACGGCCCGCAGCAAAGCCACAATAACCCGTTCACTATCGTCTAGTACGGGAACATGTTTCAGGCAGTTATCACACGCACCGCAATTGGAAAATGCGAACGCCTGACCCATCGATGACAATAACGTCTTGCGGCGGCACTCTCCACCAGCTGCAAAATTGGCCATTCGATGAACTTCCTTCTGAACGATCTCAATCCGTGCAGGCGGCTCATTTTCGGAGAGCGTTATGCGTTTAAAGCGATCAGAACCTCGATATAAGATCACACACTCCGATGGCAAACCATCACGCCCCGCTCGGCCGCACTCCTGCAAATAATGTTCAACGGTTTGCGGGAGACTGTTGTGAATCACAAAGCGAATATCGGGCTTATCAATCCCCATTCCAAAAGCGATGGTCGCCACAATAATATCAACACGACTTCTAAGAAATTGCTCTTGAACTCGCTTCCTCTCTGCCATGTCGAAGCCCGCATGATAAGCGGCCGCATTGTATCCCTTCTGCCGTAAATCGGCCGCCAATCTCTCCGTCTCTTTGCGGCTCATGCAGAATACGATTCCCGATTGCCGCGGATAATGATCGATGATCTGACAAATTTGTCCCAAACGATCGACAGCCGATATCATCCGATACATCAGGTTCGGACGATCCATGTCGGCTACTGCCTGATGCGTGTTTCGCATCTTCAATTGGACAACGATATCGTCACGCACCTTCGGTGAAGCAGTTGCCGTAAAACAATGGATCGATATACCAGTAAGCCGAGATTTCAATTCTCCCAACTTCCTATAGTCGGGTCGAAAATCGTGTCCCCATGCACTGATACAATGTGCCTCATCAATCGCAACAAATGAGAGATTCTGCCGCGATAGAAATCGAAGTGAGGTGTCCAACATGAGTCGCTCGGGAGCAATGTACAGCATC
>JBILTA010000774.1:0-2672 GCA_044371785.1 Pirellulaceae bacterium
AAACCAGCCCCCCACTGAATCACTGAATCACTGAATCACTGAATCACTGAATCACTGAATCACTGAATCACTGAATCACTGAAAACCGAATCACTCCTGCAAACTTCTTTCTAATGTTCGAATTTGCAGTCGCACTGGCTCTAGGTCAGGATAGATCGACAGCGCCATTCGGAAGGAGTCGAGAGCCCCCCAGACATCGCCGTTTTCCAATAGGCAATGCCCCATACCTATCCAAGCGCCATAATGAAAACGGGACAGTTTGAGAACTCGGCGGCAATCATCGATAGACCGATCGAAATCGCGAAGATGAAAGAGAGCTAGGGCACGTTGATTGTAGGCTTCTAAATACTTTGGCGCGTTTTCAAGCAATTGATCGCATAAGGCAACAGATTCTTCGAACAAATCGCACTCATTCAAACGTATGATCTTATCGAGCGTTGCACGTTGGTCATCTGATGCGTCACGCGCCCACAAAGCTCGCAAAGTATCGTCTGCCACTAATCGCAAACGACGATCGCCGCTGCATAACGCCACTCCCAAACTATCTTGACAGGTAATATCACCCAAGAAACCTAATGCGAGTGCCGCGGCTCGACGTTGCAATACATCACAGCGATCCAAAATGGTGACCAAGGTTGCATTGGTATAATTTCTTGCAATGCACGCGACGAACTGCGCGGTATCGGACGACTCAAGATAATCTTGATAGGCTTTCAGAAGTCGCGAAACTTTGGTTGTGCGATTTTCCACGTTCAGTTCTCGATTTGATAACAGCGACCAACGCGTAGTATGTTCGTAAGCGGGCCAGGATGTGGCTTCCGTTTCAGCATAGTTACGCATTTGCAAATTCACAATTGTTTGACTTTTCATTTCGAGAATCTCCCTTCAATCACGCAACAAAATCTGCACAGTCTGCGCAGTCGCCCCTGACCTCCCAAACAAGTCTGCAAAAATGCGTACATTCCGTAAAATACGGGGAATTTCGATGGATAATGAAGGGGCGTCGAATTAATCTACAATGCCCTATTTCAACAAAACTTTTCGTTTTCGGTCTAGACATTTTGAGGAGTCGACATCCATGTCGCCTCGAGTCGGGTTGCATTGCAAAGTTGTTATCAAACTGTCTTCACTGGCATACTGGCTCGCGCTCGTTCTTTATGCGGCACCACTCTCCGCACAAAGTTCAAATACGGCCGCAGTCGTTGATGTTCAGCAGACCCCTATCTATCAATCATCCGTTCAGCAAATTTTTCGTACGTACTGTCGCCCCTCGAGTGTTCTGTGGCGCGACCAACCTATGAAACCAGGTCTAGCCACCTTTCAAAAAACACAAAATGTTGAAATATTTCTGGACCGGCGAGTTGATCATTCTCAGATGCTCAACCTCGGTATTGGGGCTGAACGGGCTGATATTTTACTGAAGAAGATTGCCGAAACGGCGAGCTGTAAACTGGGCTTTATCGAATCCGTTGCTTACATCGGCCCGAACAGCGAAGTTGCCAAGATAGAGCTGAGTTACTGGCGAGCGTGGTACCAATACCGTAAGCAGTTGACTGATACCAAGGCAAATGGGGACACGAGTAGAGCCCCTCAAATCCCCGTACAAAAACTGAACTGGGATCGGCTCATTACACCACAAGAAATTCTTTCCAACATAGAACGCGAATGGCATATTGAGATCCTCGGCAAAGAACAGGTACCTCACGATCTCTGGGATGCAGGTGCTTACGCGTCGCTTTCCTTACCAGGACAGATCTGTCTCGTGGTGGCAGGCTTTGGTTTAAGTGCGGAGCCCATACCGGCGACCAATCAGTGGAAGCTGATCCCAGTACGCGATACCAATTCGGCTATACTGGCTTATTCGAAGAACCAATGGAAGCAGGACAATATCGAACTGTGGGCCAAAGGCGCTAAACTTGAACTGACTGAAGATACCAAGCTGATTCGTGTTCGCGCTGAAGTATCCGATCACTATGCCATTGCTTTAGGTAAGTTTGCCTCAGCTCTCCCCAAACCCAAGTCGCGTTTCGAGAACTTGCGGTTCACCTTTGAGGCGGCCAATACACCCGCTGCTGATGTTATCGATGCGATCGCGATTCAGCTTCAACTGCAGGCCGATTGGCAAATCGATCGAGCCACTGTGGCTCAACGTCGGATCGGCTTAAAGGTCAACCAAGCCTCGGTAAAGCAGTTGATCGATGAATTAGCAAAGCAAAGCGGTGTGACTTTAGACATCGTCAATGAAGCGACACTGACCATTAAGTAAGATACCGGCTTACTTACCGCACGCGGAGCATATTGGATATCGCAAGGAAGACCGTGCACCATTCTCGGTTCACGGCAACATCCACAAGCATGTGCGACAAATCATTAGCGTTGTAACTCGTTTGCGTTATTGGGCTGACTCGCAAGGTTCGAGCGGTGGTAAAGAGGCAAATATCGATAGTAAACTTCTAGACAAAGACAACTCATCGCTGTGCTATAGACACGGCCGCCGTAACCACCCCAAACACGATCGGGTGGCCAGCTGCCAGATAGATACGATTGGTCGGGTTCTTGTAAAGAGATCAAGCGTTGCTGCAACGAATCGTTCCAGCGTTTCCAGTTCTCATCCTGGAATTGGAACATCGCTAAGGTACCGTAATACCAATAGTAAACATTATCATCGCCCA
>JBILTA010000775.1:0-2667 GCA_044371785.1 Pirellulaceae bacterium
GAAACAAACCGCGACGGCCGGCGAGTTCCATCAAAATTCGTCCGTCGGCACGCGCTTCTCCTGGAGCGCGAACTGCTGCGTAGAATCGTTGAGCCAAACCTGAATGATTGATGACCACGCCTTCGCGTTCAGCGAACGATGCAGCGGCTAAAACAAAACTCGCTTGGTCCGATAGTTTCGATTGCAAGATGTCCTGCACGATCAAAAGTCGCAAGCTCGATAGGTTCTGCACATCTGCATCCGACAGAACTGACTGCGGATAGCCGCCGACAAAGAATGCAGCTTGAATTTGCTTCGCAGCGAGTTCTGCTTGAATGGTGGACCATTCAATGACTTGGCCTTGGAAATGTTTCAAGATCGCGCTGACACCGAGTTTGTTTGGGCACTTCTCGGCTCGAATGGTAAACTTCACATTTTCGGGGGCAGGACTTTCGCCCTTAGGACCCTTGGGGTAAAGATCGTCGGCACCGAGCACGGGGACAGGACCAAGGACTAAGCGAATGCCCGTATGAACCGACTTGAGATAAGAAGCCAATAGATAGGTTTCTTCGCAAGTCATGAAAGGCGAAAAGATCGCGACGAACTTGTGAGCTTCCTGACGTGTTGCTTCAGCGATTGCGTTCTGAATATCCTTCACGATGCCAGGCCATGGATCGCTGAAGTCTAGATCGCTTTTGATATTGGTATCTGCAGTCTGCGCGGACCCTGCGGTCGTGTTGAGTTTGCCTTTTCGTGGTGACTTCAAGCGAGATTCATCCGCGATGTATTTCCAGCCGAATCGGCCTTCATCGCACATGAAAGAACCTTGAGCTTGAGGATTCTCACGAGGTCTCACACGGAAAACTTTGTCTTCGTTCTGATCGACTTCAATGCTACAACCTGTGCTGCAGCCTGTGCAAACGCTGTCGGCCGATTTGAGCCACCACACACGTTTCTTGTAAAGGAAGTCTTTGCTGCACAAAGCGCCGACAGGACAGAGATCAACGACATTGCCGGCAAGTTTGTTGTTGCATTCATGACCGGGGAAGACATCGATTTCTTCGACACTTCCACGATTGACCACATGCAATTCTGAGGTACCGCTAATCTCACGCGTAAATCGCACGCAACGTGTGCACATCACACAGCGATCGGTGAAAAGGGCAATCTGATCGCCGATATGATATTTGTCTAGTCGCTGTACTTTGGGTTCATTGAGGCGACTGTGTGCGCGCCCAAACTTATAGGTGTAATCCTGGAGATAGCATTCACCAGCCTGGTCGCATATCGAGCAATCCAGTGGATGATTGAGCAAGAGATATTCGAGAGTTTGCTCGCGTGAGTTTTTGACTTTGTCACTGTCGGTAATCACGACAGTGCCGGGTTTAGCGGGAGTCTGGCACGCCGGTACCAACTTCGGAAACATGCTTACGGTGCCGTCGGGTTTCTTTTCGCCGACCTCGACGAGGCACATGCGGCAACTTGCAACTACGCTCAAGTCATGGTGCCAGCAATAGTACGGAATCTCTACACCAGCTTGCTGAGCAGCTTGAATGAGGTTCGATTTTGGATCGACGTCCACTTCGACATCGTTGATTTTTACGCTGCCCACAAATTTGCTCCCAGTCAAATCTGTTATGTCATTGAATCGATCTCAGAAGAAAGCAGATGCCTTCTACCGAGAGGTTAGTGTGCTAAAGCAACTTCCCGCATTTCGGACTTTCGTCCCGAACGAATGAATTCTTCTAGCTCTGGTCTGAATTTTTGTAAGGCGTTCTTGATGGGCCATGCCGCACCGTCGGCCAATCCGCAAATCGTCGTTCCAGGAATCGTTCCGATGGTTTTGGAAATGTCTTCCAGTTTCTGCAAGTCTTCCATCGTTCCTTCACCCTGGCGAATGCGATGTAAGATTTTTGCGGACCAAGCCGTTCCTTCTCGACAAGGCGTGCACTGTCCGCACGACTCATGAGCAAAAAAGCGACAGGTGTTATAGAGCACATCGACCATACTAGTGTGATCATCGATGACGATGACTGCTGCAGTTCCCAGCCCCAAGCAACCCACGCGGCCTGGGCCGTTGAAGTCGAGTGGAGTGTCGAGTTCATTGGCGGAGAGGAATCCCATGCTGATTCCGCCCGGTACAACGGCCTTCGCCTTTCGGCCTTTCCACACACCTCCGGCATGCTCATCGATTAACTGCCGCGCAGTGATGCCCATAGGCAATTCAACCAAACCGGGTTTATTGACGTGACCGCTAATGCAGTACAACTTGGAGCCATAGCTACCGGCGTCTCGCGGATTGTTGGGATCCTTCGGCACTCCGATCGTATGAAACCAGTCAGGTCCTCGATCCAAGATATTGGTGACGCATGCCAAGGTTTCCACGTTATTCACAATGGTTGGCCGGCGAAACGCACCTTCGATGGCGGGGAATGGTGGTTTGATTCGCGGCCACGCTCGTTTACCTTCCAAGCTTTCGATCAAGCCCGTCTCTTCGCCGCAAATATACGCACAAGCACCGCGATGGAGGTGAATGTCGAGCGAATAACCTGAGCCGAGAATGTTGGAGCCAAGAAGATTCTTGGCATACATCTCATCGATCGCCTTCTGGAGTGTGCGATAGCATCGACCGTATTCGTAACGGAGATAGAAGTATGCGGTTGTAGCGCGGGTTGCGTAACCGGCGAT
>JBILTA010000010.1:0-25265 GCA_044371785.1 Pirellulaceae bacterium
TTTGTTTGGTCTAGGGACGCGTTGTGGACACATCGTTAATCAAAATTGGAATAGCCGCTCTATTTCTGTTTTGCTGGACATCGCTTTCTTCAAACGGCTTAAGCGCCCGCGAATGGAAAAGTGTCGACGGCAAATTCACCGTTGAGGCGGAGTATGTTGCATTCAGAAACGGAAAAGTCGTTCTCGAAAAGAAGAGTGGCGAAATTATAACCGTTCCGGTGGAACGACTCAGTAAAGAAGATGTCACCTACATCGAGGAGCGTAGCGGAACCAAGATCTTAAAGACGTCGGATTCTGGAACGGAAAACGAAGAGGATCTATTCGCTGGAGCAGATTCTAAGCCCAATATGAAATCCTCCGGCACTGGTAGCCCAGGCACTTCAGAAAACACCTCCGAAGAAGCAGAGAGCCTGCAATCGGCTGCGCTGATTCAACCCATCAAGCTTAAAGGTGAGAAAGAAACGGACCCTTCAGGCGTCGCTCGAATTTTGCCCAAACCACAGTACTCCATCGAGTCGATGACTTTTTCTCCAGACGGTGCTTACCTTGCAACCGGATTGAGCAATATGGCAATCTTGGTTTACGACGTAAACAACGCCAAAGTTGCCATGCTGACTCCAGAACTTCGACTCCTTGGACGGATTACAGCGTTACAGTTCACGAACAATGGCAAAATGCTTTTGACAGGTTCTGATAAAGGTATTGTTGTTGTATGGATGGTTTCCAAGACAGGACAACTACAATCGATCGGACAGTTTCCAGGACATACCGACGACGTGACCTGTTTGGTTATTGCAAAAGATAACAGCACTGTTATCTCAGGAAGCGAGGACAAAAAAGCCCGTATTTGGCGAACTGAAGATGGGAAAGAAATCATGTCCATCAACTTTGAACGTGAAGTCACCGGAGTATGGATTTCGCCAGATGGTACGGAGGCTTTGGCAACTGACTGCCAAACGCTGGTAAGAATTGACCTGACATCACAGCGAACGACAACCGTTGAACTCGCAGAGTTCGCATTCGGAGACCAAGCTCAATTTTCTCGCGATGGCAGACTTTTGGCTTACAAATCTGGCCTCTCAGCAAAAGTCTTCAATACCAAAACGGGTAAAGAAATATGCGAAGTTAAGTCAGCATCGGGCATTCAAAGCATTGCATTTTCTCCCGACAATCGTCGTCTCTTGACGGGCGATCAAGGTATCGTCAGCGTTTGGGACACTGCGAATGGAAATCGGATCGAAGCTATTCCCAGTGGTATCGACAATTACTTGAATCAAATCGCCTTTTCGCCCGACAATTGGCATTTCGCTGTTACCGCAGGCTACACCCCAGTTGTCGTTCTTCGACTCGGGCGACAATAGCGGAAATCGCACGTATCTCCTCAACGTACACCGGAATAGAGTTGTCGAAGCATTGCGGTTTCAACCTCGCATAACTGGTGAATCCAAAACAGAGAATTACGATGATACCTTCTCACGGCACCTCCCAATCGCGTTCTCAAATCCGAGCCAACGTTAGTTACTGTGAACGATTTATGAGAAGGCTGTGGTTGCTTTCATTTTGTCTGCTGCTAACCGTTGCAAACGGCTGCGATGCCTTGACCGATATGTCAAGTATCACGAAAGAAGCATCGCCAACGCCAAGTGCGTCTGAGCCGTCCGGCGACGCGCTCGCCGGAGGAACACCACCAGCCCTCGCAAGTTCAAACTCACCTGGCGATAATGCCTATGTTGCTGGACAGCCGCTAACTCCCGGCTCTTCTCCAGCAGTGCCGACTCCAGGTGTCGGGGCATCGAACAACAATGTTTTGAGATATAAATTTATCCCTGACAGGACGGAAAGCTATAACGTAGACATTGCCATAAAAGGCTCTTCATCCAGAAAAATTTTTGGATTATCTAACTTCACCGCCAATGAGGCTGATGGTGTTACAGTTAATCAACCTATCGTAGAGGGAAGTGGAACTGCCTGGGTCGTTTCGGCAGATGGATACCTGATTACCTGTGCTCACGTCGTCGCTGACGCCCGACAAATTAGCGTGACAATTAACAACCAAACCTACCCAGCAACCGTCGTAACTTCCGATGATTACTTGGACCTAGCCTTGTTAAAGATCGCTGCGAATAACTTAGCACCATTGTCATTGGCTGCAGACGGAAGCTTCGAACAAGGACAAGAGGTTCGCTCGGTGGGATTTCCTTTATCGAGTGTGTTAGGTGAAAGCATAAAAATAAATCGTGGCACAATTGCTGGTTTTGTTAACCTTACAGGCCGAGATTTAGTACAGATCGATGTCCCCATCAATCCGGGCAATAGCGGTGGACCGGTAGTTGATCTCTACGGAAACGTAATCGGCGTTGCCTCAGAAAAACTCGCTGGCGCAGAGATTTCTTCGGTCGGTTTTTGTGTACCTGCAGCCGTAGTTCGCAATTGGGCAACTCCTCACGTCCGGTCGCTTAGCACCGGTGCAAAATCGCAAGAGATGTCCGGCACTGCATTGAGTAAGAAAGTATCCCCCAGCGTTGCCTTAGTAAAAGCAACCAGCGGTGGCGCAAATCCCAACGCTAAGACCTTTCTGGTTGACGGTTCCGGTTTCTACACTGTCTCCGATAGCAACCGCGTTCTCGCCGGCCTCAACACGATTCATGATGAAGGAGCGCTGCTTCTGGACGATTGCGGGGCGGTGGTCGAAATGAGAGACTGTCACCAATTGCCCTTTCTACTAGGCCCTTTGGCCACACTCGCAATCCCCGAACTCTCCAGTAACGGCTCGCCTCAATGGAATGTAACGGAAGAAATTCAAATAGCAGCGAGCTCGGAACAAGAAGCTGAACAAAATCCCCTCGAGGCCATGTTGTCTCGGCGTTACCGTTATGGCTTTGGCGGAAGACCCATGCAACGTGTGGTTACACTTGTCTCAGCGATTCGGGTGGAACACTACCGAGTCCTATCGACGGAAGGGAATATTGTCACAATCGAAAAACGGTGGGAGATCAAGAGCGAGCCCGTGCCCGGTGTAGGATTTAATCTAGGCTGTGATGGTTCTGGAACCTGGAAGTTTGATCGCAATTTGGGAATGATGCTTCAGTTCAATGGAGATGCGAACTACAACCTCTCAAATGCAGCTGGTCAATTGAGCTTACCGATGTCTATCACCGTGACTCGCAATACGGAACAATTCGAAAAATCTATGGCCGATTTACGAGCCAAAGGTCCAGCGACCTCGCCGATCGCATCTTCAGACTCCAGCAGTACTCCCAATCGATTTTCACCAACAGGACGCGGTGTTGGTGGAGATATTGCTGACCCCGAACTGCAAGAAACGATCAGTGAGCTTTCGGGAACTTCAGATAAGACCACGCGTTTAGCAGCCTTGAACAAGCTTTCCAAATTTTCAATCAATTCGACCAATCGCCCCGCAGTCATTCAAGCACTAGCGGGAAACTTGCTGCATAGCGACCCAGAAGTAAAATCTAAATCATTGGAAGCGTTAGCCGATTGGGATACCGCGACAATGGTTTCGCACGTACTTGATCTTCTGGAAGATGACAACTCGAAAGTTGTAATCTCTGCTATCGAATATCTTGGTTCCGCCAGCGATGTAGATGCAGCCGATGAACTCGCCGATATTGCCAGAGAAAAACCGCAGTACCGCCAAGCAGCCATGGACGCACTTGCCGAGATAGGACCGGGCACAGAAAAAACGGTGATTGAGCTTTTGAAGAACAAAGACCTCGATATTCGCAGGGCAGCATGCAAGGTCTTAGGCAAAATTGGTGGCCAAGAATCCATTGGCCTTCTCAAAAAACTAGCAGCCAGCTCGAATGCCGCTGCAGACGATGCCAAAGCGGCCCTCTCAGAACTTGGAGTTCCCTACTGAAGCGAATCTCTCGATAGTGGGGATTTACGCAGCGTGTTGATGCACTTGTTGCACACGACCACTTAGCAAACGAATACAACAATCAGCCGAACGCGCAATGGCCTCATCGTGTGTCACCATGATGATCGTCATCTGCTGTTGTTGATTCAGCTTCTTCAATAGGTCTAATATGCCGTGCCCCGTTTCAGGATCGAGGTTACCAGTCGGCTCATCGGCCAATAAAATACGAGGTTCCGCCATCAAGGCTCGAGCGATAGCCGTTCGTTGCATTTCACCACCCGAAAGTTCATTGGGGCGATGCTTGAGACGATGCCCTAAACCCACCCAATCGAGAAGCTCTGCCGCTCGCGCTCGCAGTTTATTTCTCACCGCAAAATACTTGAACATGCCATGGCCAATCAGCGATGGAACCATCACATTTTCAAGCGTCGTGAGTTCCGGCAAAAGATGATAGAACTGGAAGATCATGCCTAAGGTTTGGTTGCGAAATTGATCACGCTGTCGACGTGATAGGTTATCAATGCGACGACCATCGAAATATACTTCACCACCATCAGGTTGATCGAGCGTCCCCAGTAGATGCAACAATGTGCTCTTACCTGATCCACTCTGGCCGATGATGGCGGTCAGCCGATTGCGTTCTGCGACAAAATCGACACCCTTCAAAACGGGAACCTCAACCTTCCCCGTGCGATACGTTTTTGTCAGGTTGGTTGCGGACATGATAATCGAATCACTCGCAATTCCTCCCCCCGCCTTGCCATGAGCTTTGTGAATCGACACGGCATTGGGACTATCAATTTTCATTGGAGATAACTCACCATTCGATCTAGGTTGGGAAGTAGGAGCTAAGGTCATGGTTTCGCTTGCTTTCGATTCACTGCGACGAGGCTGCATTCGGAGAGATGATTTACTCATATCGCAATGCCTCGACCGGATGTAACCGAGCAGCACGCAGCGCTGGCAAGACACTAGCTAATACGGCAATCAAAATGGCCCCAAACATCACCATGACGATGCTCATTGGGTCTACGATCGTTGGGATTCTTTCGAAGTAGTAGATTCTTGGATCAAAAACTTCGCCACCCGTTAGAACCTCTAGCAGGTCGGCAATCTCATTGATGTAATGCACAAAGAGAAGACCGCCGATTGTTCCAACACCAGCACCTACTGCACCTAGTAGCAATCCATAGCCAAGAAAAATCGACGCCACGCCCGAACTTGGAGCTCCAAGTGACTTTAGAACCCCGATGTCCCGCGTCTTCTCCACCACGATCATAAAGAATGTTGCCAAAATTCCAAACCCAGCGACCGCGATAATGAGGAATAACAAAATATTCAATATGGTGGTCTCCATCTTTACCGCAGCCAAGAGCGGACCTTGAAGATCCTTCCAAGTGCTTACTTGAATCATCATGTCACTGGGAAATGACGCCTGAAGAATGTCGCGTGCAGCATCCAAATCAGCGTCTTCACGAAGTTTGATTTGAATGGAAGAGACACTCTTCAAACCGGTCGATGGATCGATCATGCCTCTCATTTGTTGCAACTTCTCAATGGGCACAAACGCAAAGGTCGAGTCGTATTCACTCATCTTGCTCTCGTACAGATCGATGATCGTGAATTTCTCCGAGAGAATGCGCGGGGGTGAACTAGCGCTGAGTAGGCCCACTTGAATATCGTCACCAGGACGAACATAAAAGAAATCGGTGATCGTGCCATCGGGCTTGGCGCCTCGGACACTGCAAATACCAATGCCCAACACGATACCTGTATGCTGTTCTTTTTCTGCGTCAAAAAGTTGCCCCCCCGTACCTGCTGATGCACCAATCGAAGGACCAGCCATGGCTTGAGCACCAATCGAAGGAGGAGCATTCGCTAATGCGGCTGCATTGTTTGGTCCTAGTGGTGGAGTAGGGACATTTGTATCCTGACGCAATTTGGCTTCATACTCTTCGCGAAGCTGTCGCTCTTGTTCAAGAGCTTTCTGAATGACTGCCCAACGTTTACGATGCCCCCAACCTGAATTAGGAAAATCCTCGCGACCTTCACCATATCCATCGGGGCGTAAGTCGAAACTCAATAAACGTTGATTTTCTGGATGCAATAAGAAGCGACGAAAATCGCTGACATCGGCATAGGTTGAAGTATCAATGCCGATAATGTTGATCTGTCGTGTAATCGTTTGGCCGCGGAACTGAAAGGAACCCATCGCGGGAACATGTACCACCGTCGTAACGCCAACAACATCGTCACCAAGTGCCTTGCGAATTTCAGATTCATACCACTGAGGATTGGGAATCCCTCCAGCAGAATGACCCTCAATAACGATATCCGATAAAATCCCATGCATCTTCTGCTGCATTTCGGCAGAAAACCCATCCATAACGCTGTTAACAATAATCAGCGTTGCAACACCTAACGTCACGCTAACAACAGACGCTAACGCGATCCAACGAGTTCTCAAGTAACGCCAACAAAGCAACCAGCGGTACATATTGCGCCCATCCTTAGGCCTTGCATCACCCGCCACTCGGCAATGATCACTTCATCGCACCCTCAATACGGCGGTTGTCGAAACCCGCTTGCAAACTGAAATTCGTTCGCTAAGCGAGTTTTATTTCGTTGGGAGTGTAATGATCCAATCCGTTGAACGAAACCCCGATTTGTACAGTTCGAAAAGATCGCTCGACGGGAACACCTCTCCTGCGTTATAACACCCCCGTCAAAGTACCCAACTCTTCCGTGCTCGTGCTCGTGCTCGTGCTTGTGCTCGAAATCGATATTGAAATCGATATTGTGCCCGAAATCGAAACAGCGCCCCCTAAATGCCTAAGGAGCTCTGGGTAACCCCGGCCTACCACAAGTGACTTTTCCATTTGATAGCAATTACTTAGAGAAGAGCGATTTATTATGCTGACAAAAAAAATGCTAGCGGAATTTTTGGGGACTTTCTGGCTGGTATTCGGCGGGTGCGGATCCGCGGTCTTAGCCGCGAAGTTCCAAGTGGATGGAGTTGATACGCACCTAGGAATTGGCTTTGTGGGAGTGAGTTTAGCCTTCGGCTTGACCGTCATGACCATGGCCTATGCTATTGGGCATATTTCTGGCTGCCATCTTAACCCGGCAGTTTCAGTTGGCTTAGCGATGGCTGGACGATTCAAAGTTAGCGAGCTCATTCCCTATGTGATTGCACAAGTAGTGGGAGCAGCAGCCGCTTCAGGAGTCCTGTATGCGATCGCATCAGGACAAGTTGGATTTTCACTGGCAGGGGGATTTGCATGTAATGGGTATGCAGAACATTCGCCTGGCAAATACACAATATTCTCGGCCTTGATTTCCGAAGTTGTGCTCACCTTCATGTTCTTGATGATCATCTTGGGCTCGACGGATAAACGAGCACCTGCTGGTTTCGCGCCGCTAGCGATTGGGTTAGGCCTAACCTTGATCCACCTTATTGGCATTCCAGTTACCAATTTGTCGGTCAATCCGGCACGCAGCACGGGACCTGCTTTGTTTGTGCAGGACTGGGCCCTATCGCAACTGTGGCTATTTTGGGTCGCACCTATCATCGGCGCTGCGGTAGCGGGACTCACATATCAGACGATCTTTGATGCTAAAGATGACAAAAATGGCTAATGCATCCATCTATCAACGCTGGATCGCTTAACCCGTAGCAAAAACGCAGCGGAGGCTAAGGGAGGCGATGTTCCTTTAGGGGTCATCGACGATAATAGACGCCGCTGTTAATAGCCTTGACGAGAGTCCCGATGATGACAAATTTCACTGACATACCAAACGGTGAAATGATCGCCATCGGGTTCAATCCCAAGCACATGAAGCCCAAGCACATAGAGCCCAAGCACATAGAGCCCAAGCCCAATTGCGGGTGCTGCCACTGGAAACTGGTAGACACCCGCTCCCAATAGGATGAACACGCCCCCAACCATCGTGGTACAGCCATAGAGTATTCGCCCGATGGTTTCGAACAAGACAATGTCGATGGCTTCATCTTGTGCGGCGGCATCTTGAGCCACTTCTGCTATCTTATTGTCGACATTGAAGAACAGCAGCAGATTTACAGGATCGTCAGTATTCCGATGACGATGAGCGCGCGGCGTGCAATTCGGTTGACGCTTCATGGTGTTCATTCGCCCGACGTGTAACGCGATCTTGCTGCGCATGTCGCAAATAGTCTTTGGTATACGACGGCGGATTTGGGTTCGTATTGCCGCTGGACGGTGCGCAATAGGGTGATGCATTCATTGGAAAATTGCTTGGTGGTGAATGTGCAGCAGGGTAGGGCATTGCGCCACCTAGCCAGTCCTCCGATTGGGTTCCCGTTCCAATACCATAGGACTCAGCTTCTGCCTGTTGTACTCCCGCAACCATCAAAACTTCGCCAAAGGAGCAACGAACCGATTTCCCCACTGCCGATTGGGGTACTTTGAGATTTTTGCCACAGACGCAAGTTAAGGCGATCTTTGCTTCAGCAGGTGCTGTTGTTGAAGTTCCGTTAACTGCAGGGGCAGGGACCCGTATCAATTACCCTCAGGGGCCTTTTTCCGTTGCGCCTACCATCGATTCATGAACTTTATGTCGGCGACTGCACTGGACGCAAGCGAAATGGATCATAACGTTCCTTAACCCCGATGATTCATAAACCCTGACGATTCACAAACCCCCAATGATTCATGTTCCGCCCTTGGCCTTGGCAACCGTTCTGCATCTGACTCTACCGCCCGACCCCACCCCAAAACACCCCCGTACAAATTGCACCAAAACAACTAAAACTTTTGCGATTGTCAGTTAAGAAGCGCTACCACAGCCAAAAACAACTAACTGGAACGGCGCCTAACCACCCAACGCAGCCCCCCTCCAAAAACTACTTTTCCGCAAATTTCATTAGCAAATCAAATACTTCGCAAGCCACGCACACCTCCCAAGCACCCAAACATTGGTGCCAGGCACCCAATTTCCGGCAATTTTTGGTGCCAGGCACCCGATTTTTGCCCCTGCCAGCCCCAAACTTGGTGCCAGGCACCTTTTCTTGGCTGAAAAACGCTCGCCCATCATTAGAAATACTAATCAAGTAGGCGAGTTTTTGGCAGTAAAGTCAAGGAGGAAAATTGGTTGCTAGCGAATCGAGATCGAATTGGAAGTTAGCTTTTGCTAGCTATGGATAAAACAAAAAAGCCCGGCAAGTTTCCTTGCCAGGCTACACTTCTCTTCAATTGAAACGGCTCAAAGAGTACCAACTAAGAACCGTGTACCAACTTCTTGAATGCTGCCAGAAGCTGCTGCGTAATCGGCCCTACAGCCCCCCCACCAATTGGTCGCTTATCTAACTTGACCACCGGAATCACTTCTGCTGCGGTTCCCGTCAAAAAGCACTCGTCCGCAATAAAGACATCGTGGCGGGTCAGTGGAACTTGATCGCATGGAATCCCCATCTGTTCGGCCAACTCGATGACCACATTGCGAGTAATACCTTCCAAAATACCAGCATCGATAGGGGGTGTTTGCAACCTCCCATCCCTTACCAAGAAGATGTTATCCCCCGTGCATTCGGAGATTTCACCTTTATGGTTAAGCATCAGAGCTTCTACGCACCCTGCCTGTAAGCCTTCCATCTTGGCCATGATGTTGTTGAGGTAATTGAGCGACTTAATGCGTGGACTCAACGCGGCTGGATGATTGCGAATCGTCGAAGCGGTGATTAACTCCAACCCTTTTTCGTAATACTCAGCTGGATACAGTGCAATCTTGTCTGTGATGATGATCACCTGGGGATCACTGGTCTTGAAGGGATCCAACCCCAGTGAACCAGCCCCTCGCGTCACGACCAAACGAATATAAGCATCGACGAAGTTGTTCCGTCGCAGCGTTTCGTAAATGTCTTCCGCTAGTTTTTCTGGGCCAATAGGAATATTCAACATGATGGCGCGAGCCGACTGATATAGACGCTCAAGGTGTTCTTCGATGCGGAACACTTTGCCACTGTAACAGCGAATACCTTCGAAAATTCCGTCGCCATACAACAGGCCATGATCATATACACTGACTTTGGCATCTTCTTTGGCAAAGAACTTTCCGTTGATGTAAACCTGCAGTGACATGATGCGTTCGATACCTCAATGTTTGGAACCAATTCGGGAAACACGAAATTCATCCTAAGGGATGTTGGCTTTTGATGACATAGGTGGCAGCGATTTCACACCCTGGCTCAAAAAATCCCAGGAACGGGCCATGCTGGGCCGCGCTATAGCTCGCCGCTAGTCCAACGTATTACAATAGAGCAGAGCCGAGCGGAAAACGTTCAGCGATTTTCTGCCAGAATCAGTTCCCAATTCCCTGCTTTGCGGACCCTTTTGTTCTTTGAGTTGAGACCAACCCCATGTCAATTTGGAAATCCGTAACGGCACTGTTCGGATGGATTCTATGCCTTTCCCTTAACACCACTTATGCCCAAGATGAAGAAACTTCGGGCAAAAAGTACATGGGGCGCGTCATTGCTCCCTTTATGACTTTTCACGGCGCTCCATGGCTCATCCGCCCCGAACGCGAGTTGGAAGAAGCACCTTCTCAGGTACTCGAACAATTGAAACTGCAACCCGGCATGACTGTGGTCGATTTCGGGTGTGGCAACGGTTTTTATACCCTGCCAATGGCGAAACAAGTTGGTCCCAATGGCAAGGTATTGGCGGTCGACATCCAACCCGAAATGATCCAAATGCTCAAGGAACGAGCAGCAAATGCAGGTATCGATAACATCGAACCCATTCTCAGCACCGAAAAAGAAACCAAGCTTCCCGAAAACCAAGTCGACCTACTGATCCTTGTCGACGTCTATCATGAATTCTCTTTTCCCTCCCAAATGCTCGCGGGTATCCGTAAAAGCCTTAAGGACGATGGCGTAGTGGCACTGCTGGAGTTTCGAGCTGAGGATCCCACTGTCCCGATTCGACCTTTGCACAAGATGTCCAAAAAGCAAATCATGAAAGAATATGAAGCCAACGGCTTTAAGTTGGTTCGAGAATTCGACGGCCTGCCATGGCAACATCTCATGTACTTTGGCCGCGACAACGAGTGGAAGAAAGGGAAAGCTTCGTCGGCTGAAAAGAAGGCAAACGACGAGCCCAATAGCGACAAATAATCTTGGCACTTTTTAATGAGAAACCAGCGCTTTGAGAAACCAGCGCTTTGATTTAGGTGGACCTGAATGGCCCGCCATCGATCCTTGAAGGGTTGGAGCTAGGCGGTCCACCGATGTCTAGACAAGAAAAAGAGGCTGGCTGAGGAAGAAAAAGAGGCGCCGCCCGGATTCGAACCGGGGATGGTGGATTTGCAATCCACTGCCTTAGCCACTTGGCCACGGCGCCATGTTTCGATAATGCTAGATTCGGTAATACATACCGATAAAATTGACTGAAAAAAATATTCTCTTTCAGTCAACTTTTGCAACTGTTATAGCCGAAGCTCAACCTCATTCGGCCATCTCTACGCAACCGCTACAGTTTATCACTGCAGCTGGGCAGGTTCTAGTACATCTAATTCCGTTGGTCAAGGGAGGGATTCCGGTGCAACTCTCTCCCAGGCCATCGCCTTTCCTTGGGTCGATTATGCTCCATTGCTAGGCTTTTCCCGTAGCGTTAGAATCGCTGTCTTGCACAATTTTTATCATCGCAACTGGTTCAGACGGAAGCTTTAAGAACTATGGGGACCCCCAAAAATCTAGTGGTCGCGCAAAGCGGTGGGCCTAGCGCAGTGATCAACAGCACAGTACGCGGCGTTGTTGAGATGTGCCGAGATCTACCACAAATCGGCAAAGTCTATGGGGCCCAAAACGGTATCGAAGGTGTTCTCAAAGAAACCCTGATCGATCTCTCCGCACAACCTCGAGATGAAATCGCGCTCCTTCGCTATTCCCCAGCTGCAGGCTCCATCGGTACCTGCCGCTACAAGCTTAAGCCCAACCAAGCAGAAGATTTCGATCGTGTTCTCGAAGTTTTCAAAGCCCATAATGTCGGGTACTTCATCTACATCGGCGGCAATGACTCGATGGATACCGCCAACAAGATCGCACAACTCGCGCAGTCGCGGGGACTTGATCTGGTTGGGATCGGCGGCCCCAAAACGATCGATAACGACGTGGGGGACAGCGAATTCAAATTGATTGACCACACCCCAGGTTACGGTTCAGCAGCCAAGTACTGGATGCATGCGGTACAAAACGCTAACGAAGAAAACGCTGGCTCTTGGCCTGCCGACCCTGTCCTGGTGATGCAAGCCATGGGACGCAAGATCGGCTACATCCCCGCAGCCGCCCGTCTCGCCGACCCTCATCGCGAAATGCCTTTACAAATCTATTTGGCCGAGAGCCATTGCTCACTTGATCAACTTTGCGATCAAGTCAACGATCAACTCAAGAAAGATAAGCGTTGTATTGTAGTCATCAGCGAAGGCTTCGATGTCGGCTCACTTGGCGAGGCTAAAGACTCGTTCGGTCACACCCAATTTAGCTCGTCACAAACGACAGTCGCTCAAGTGGTGATCAATTATCTCAACGAAAAAGGCCTGAAGGCCAAAGGTAAGGCCCGAGCCAACGTGCCAGGTACCGATCAACGCCATTCCATCGGCTATGCCTCCACGGTCGACCTTGATGAAGCCTATCGAGCTGGACAAAAGGCTGCCTTACTGGCCGCGAACCATGAAACGGGCTACATGGCAACCATCCTTCGGGACGAAGGGCCTATCTACTCGGTTCGGTATGACAAAGCACCACTTAGCGATGTCGCCAACAGCGAACGCACGTTCCCGAAAAACTGGATTACCCCCAACGGCTTCGATGTTACTGATGACTTCATCCGCTATGCGATGCCGCTGGTGGGTGAAGATATGGTTACGTTGCCTATGATTGGTGGACGCCAACGTCTTACTCGTCTGCAACCCATCTACGCCGCACAAAAACTTCCAGCCTACATTCCACAAGCTGACCGCAAAGGCTAATTCATAGGACAATCACTGCGATGTTTGAAATCACACCTAAGCATGACTTCTTTGTTGGGATCGATTCCGACGGCTGTGCCTTCGATTCGATGGAGCTGAAACATAAAGAATGCTTCATCCCCAACATCATCAATTACTACAACCTGCAAGCGATCAGCAAGTACGCTCGCGAAGCAGCCGAATTCGTTAATCTTTACTCCAAGAGCCGTGGCATCAATCGCTTTCCCGCCTTGATCGAGACCTTGGATTGGCTCGCACGTCGTCCAGAAGTCGCCGCACGCGGTGTCAAGATCAGCGTTCCGGACAGCTTACGTCACTGGGTAAAGACCGAAACCAAACTGGGCAATCCGGCTCTTGAAAAAATCGTCAAGGAAGCGGGCGACCCTGCTTTGACCGAAGCGCTGAAGTGGTCCGTGGCTGTCAACGACTCCGTTGCCGCTATGGTTCGTGGCGTTCCTCCGTTTCCTAAGGTACGCGAAAGCTTGGCAGGTTTAGCCGCTAAAGCCGACGTTATCGTCTGCTCAGCCACTCCAACACCAGCACTCAAAGCCGAATGGCACGAACATGACATCGAAAAGTATGTCGTGGAAATCTGCGGCCAAGAAGCTGGCACCAAAAAAGAAATCTTAGTCAACGCTAAAAAATACGCTCCCAATAAGAGCTTGATGATCGGCGACGCTCCAGGCGATTATTCCGCCGCCAAGGCCAATCAAGTTCTCTTTTACCCAATCAACCCTGGCCATGAAGAAGCCAGCTGGGAACGATTCTATAGCGAAGGAATGCGAAAATTCTTCGATGGCACTTTCGCGGGTGCTTATCAAGAAATGCTCCTCAAAGAATTTGACCAATATCTGCCTGAGCAACCTCCATTCAAAGTGGTTTAACGGCACACTAACAACAATACACAACGGATAAAACAGACCTCATTTAACAAAGGTATCGTGCAACAATGGCAGAGCTGTGTGATTTTGGTTTGATCGGCTTGGCGGTTATGGGCGAAAACTTGGCTTTGAACGTCGAGAGCCGCGGCTATCGCGTTGCAGTTTATAACCGCACTACAGACAAGGTGGATCAATTGATCCAAGGTCGAGCCGCCGGCAAAAATTTCGTAGGCTGCCACTCGATCGCGGAACTGGTCAAATCACTCAAACGGCCACGTTTGGTCATGACCCTTGTAAAAGCGGGCCCAGCCGTTGATGATCTTATCGAACAACTTCTCCCGCACCTCGAGCCAGGCGATGTCATCATCGATGGTGGTAACGAGCATTACGAAAACAGCGAACGACGCACCAAATACATCGAAAGCAAAGGCCTTTTGTATGTAGGGACAGGTGTATCGGGTGGTGAAGAAGGTGCTCTCAAAGGCCCTAGTATGATGCCCGGTGGCAGCCCACAAGCTTGGCCGCTTGTTAAGCCCATTTTCCAAGCCATCGCTGCCAAAGTGGGGCCCAAAAACGACATCCCTTGCTGCGAATGGGTCGGTCCCCGCGGTGCTGGCCATTACGTCAAAATGGTTCACAACGGTATCGAATATGGTGACATGCAGTTGATCTGCGAAGCCTATTACTTGCTCAAAGAAGCAGCCGGTCTCAACAACGATGAACTCTACGATGTGTTCGATCAATGGAATCGCGGCGATCTACAAAGCTATCTCATCGAAATCACACGCGACATCTTCAGCGTTAAGGATGATCAAGGTGGCTCAGACTTCTTGGTCGATAAGATCCTTGACGTCGCTGGAGCTAAAGGCACCGGTAAATGGATGAGCCAATTGGCTCTAGACCTCGGTGTACCAAGTACCTTGGTGACTACAGCCGTGTACGCCCGTGGTCTTTCGGCCATGAAAGAGGCTCGTGTACGTGCCTCCAAAACACTCCCTGCACTTGGTGCGAAAGATAACTCGGCGTTCAGTAAACCTGTCAGCGATTTTGTTGGCAATAAGACTGCATTCGTCGAAGCGGTTCGCCAAGCTCTATATGCTTCGAAGATCTGCAGTTACGCCCAAGGCTTTGTGCAACTTCAAGCCGCCAGCAAAGAACATGATTGGAATTTGAACTACGGTGATTGTGCGTTGCTATGGCGAGGTGGCTGTATCATCCGCGCTCAATTCCTGGATCGCATCAAAGCCGCTTTTGATGAACAACCTAACCTCGAAAACTTGCTGCTGTATCCTTATTTCCAACAAGCGATCGAAAAAGCACAAGCTTCATGGCGGGCTGTCGTTATGGCCGCCACACATCTTGGCTTGCCTGCTCCAGCCTTCACCACCGCATTGTCTTACTACGACAGCTATCGCCAAGCTCGCTTGCCAGCCAACTTGCTACAAGCCCAACGCGATTACTTCGGTGCTCATACGTACCAACGTACTGATAAGCCAGGTTCGTTCCACACCGAATGGCTCGAACTACGTCGCCAACCAAAGCCTTAATTAGGAATGCCCATGGAAGGTGATACTCCATCAGCCGTTAGTCCAGCCAAATACCTGGAATCTCTCTTCGGATTGCAGGGGCAAACTGCTGTTATCATTGGCGGAGCTGGAGTGCTTGGTAGCACTCTAGCTCGCGGTTTGGCAATGGCTGGTGCTCAGGTTGTCATCGCTGGCCGAGATCTACAACGGGGTGAAGAGATCGCCCAGGAAATTCGCCATAGTGGGCATCAGGCGATTTGTTTCGAGACCGAAGCCACAAAGCTGGAATCACTTCAAGCTTTGCTCAAACAAGTTCAGAGTACATCCACAAGCGTGGATATGCTCATCAATTGCGCCGGCATCAACGATGGTACTCCCTATATCGATATTCCGCTCGACAAATGGAATCGTGTCTTTGAAGTGAATCTCACGGCCACACATCAAGCCTGTCAGGTCTTCGCTCCCGTTATGGCAGAGCAAGTCGGTGGTGGAGCGATTTTGAACATCGGCAGCGTTACAGCCCATACGCCTCTCTCTCGAGTTTTTGCTTATTCCGCTTCGAAAGCGGCCGTCGTCAACCTGAGTAAAAACTTGGCTCGCGAATTCGCGCCGAAAAACGTGCGTGTCAATATTCTCTGCCCAGGATTCTTTCCAGCCGAACAAAACCGAGCGTTGTTGGATCGACAGCGAATTGACAACATCATGGCAGGCACCCCCATGAATCGATTCGGTGAGCCTGAAGAACTTATCGGTGCTGCCATTTTGCTCCTTTCGCGAAAAGCGGGAAGCTATATCACTGGCTGCGAAATGTACGTGGATGGTGGCTTTACCTCGATGCGATTCTAGATACAACCAAGATCGAGATTGAACTAGGGATGGTAATGAAGGAGCGAGCGATGCCTTATACGATGGTGATTTTCGGTGCCTCCGGAGACTTGACCAGCCGCAAGTTGATCCCTGCGTTGTACAACTTGTTTCGTCGCAAACGCCTCCCTGCCAGCACGCGAATCGTCGGTGTCTCGCGAACCCCCTTCAGTCATGACGATTGGCGTAAAGAGCTTGCTGCTACTACCGAAAAATTTGCTAAACGCGATTTCACTCCCGAATTGTGGAACGCGTTTGCTGAAAACATCTATTATCATTCCGCCGACATCACCAATGCAGATGATTTCCCTAGCTTAGTAACCGCTCTAAACGAGATCGAACAATCCAAGCCTAGCCAACGCATCTACTATCTTTCGACCATGCCGCAACTCTATGCGCAGGCAGCCCAAAACCTTGGCAATGCGGGCCTCGCCGATGATACCGTTGCCAGCCGACGTGTGGTTATTGAGAAGCCATTTGGTACCGATCTCCAATCATGTCGCACCTTGAATCAGTCGATTCATAAAGTTTTTCGCGAAGACCAAATCTATCGTATCGATCATTACCTCGGTAAAGAAACCGTTCAAAACCTGCTCGTATTGCGATTCGGAAATTCAATTTTCGAACCGCTCTGGAATCGTAATTTCATCGACCATGTCCAAATCACCGTGGCTGAAGAAGTCGCCGTGGGGCGACGTGCCAGTTACTATGACAAATCGACCGTCCTTCGCGACATGTTCCAAAATCATCTACTCCAATTGATGATGGTCACCGCGATGGAATCGCCCGTTCGCTTTAATGCCGATATGGTCCGCGATGAAAAAGTCAAAGTACTACAAGCCGTTCGCTCGATGCGCGGTGGTGATTTCGCAAACGACGGTTTTCGTGGTCAATACGACGGCTATCGCAATGAAGAAGGTGTTCCCGCCAATAGCGAAACCGAAACGTTCGCTGCTCTAAAATTCCACATCGACAATTGGCGTTGGAAGGGTGTCCCTTTTTATCTACGAAGCGGCAAAGCGATGTCATGTCGCACCACACAAATTGTGATTCAATTCCGCGAACCACCCCATATGCTCTTTGGCGAACGAGGCGCTTACAAACCATCTGCCAATCGCTTGGTCATTCAAATCCAACCCGCTGAAGGTATTCAAGTCTACTTCCAAACCAAAATCCCTGATGCAGAAATGAAGATGCGGCTCAGCCAACTCGACTTCCGCTTTGATCAAGGTGGTGGAGAGCTGCCCGATGCCTACGAGCGACTCCTACAAGATGCCATCCAAGGTGATGCCAGCCTGTTCGCCCGCAGCGACGAAGTTGAAACAGCTTGGCAAATCATGGATCCGATTCTGGCCGCTTGGCGCAGTCCAGCCGCTCCAGCTTTGCACATTTATGAGCAAGGTGCCTGGGGGCCAACGGAATGCGGTACCTGGATGGCAGGGCAAGGCCGTGAATGGTTCGATGTCTGCCCCGTGATTCACTAAACCTTTCCTAATCGCTACAGTCCATTCGATGTGTTCCCTAGTGGTCAGCAAAGTAACGTTTTTGCAGATGCTGACGATTGCCGCCGAAAATTCTCTTGCGAATCATTCACCTGCTCGCCGTTCGCCATCAAATCCCGTTGGCGATTGGACGAATAACGAGTGATGTACCCAGGAAGGTAAACATCGGTCAGCGCTGCGCGCTGATTGGGGGCATGGACCCGCCCAATGATTCCCTTGGACCATGGTGGCCCAAGGTGCAAATGATTCGGGAGGTATCCATAGGTGGGCGATTCACGCAGCGTTCGTTATGACGTGGCTGTCATGATCGCGGCAGCCATCAATCTCTTCATGTGGCTTGCGCTGATCAGCTATAACAAGGCCGATGTGGTTGGCCCTTGGGTTGCTCCGTTTAATCATTTCTACGAGCCTGATATTCTCGCTTACCCTCAAAATGCGAAAGCGGAAAACTGGTGTGGCTTCTGGGGAGCCGTATTCGCTGATGTGGCCGTCAATGCTCTCGGTTGGGGGGCCTACTTTGCTACCGCCTCCCTTTCTGTCGTGCTCGTTGTGGTCTTTCAGCAAGGAAAGATATCTTCGCCATTAAGTCGAGGGGTCGGTTGGGCCTTGCTGCTGCTAGGCTTTTGTACCTTACCCGCCATGCTCGGAATCTCACCACCCAAATCGCCTGTTGTCGGAGGAGGCGGTTATCTCGGCGCACTCGCATCAGCATGGATCAGCGATCATTTTGCTTTTGCCGGTAGCTTCATTCTTGTCAGTGCTATCTTCGCCGCGGGCTTGTTGCTCTCCACCGACTATGTGATCCTTTCGTTGTTGACCGCTGGTGGTCAAAATAGTTTCGGCAAACTGATTCAATCCTTCCAATGGACTCGACAGAAAGACGACCTTCCGAAGCTCGCACCTGCAGGGCCAGCACGTATTTATGATGTCCCGCAGTCGTTGGTATTGGAAGGTTCAGAAAACGATCCACCCGTTTCGATCAAGTTTCATGGGCGCGGTAATGATACGGCAAAATCTGCCGAACCTGCTGCCGCTCCAACACCAACCGCACCTCCTGCGAAGCCTGTAGCGGCCAATAAAACCAAACCCTCTCCCTTGGCCAGTTTGACTCAAGCCGCCGCGTCGTTGATACCTGCCGTCAACGCGTTAACAGGCAATAAGAAAACGGATGAAAACGATATCGAGAATGAAAGCAAGGACGTCGAGGATAAGCCACTGGAATTGGCTCCGCTTGAAACAGCTCCACCAGAAAACGTTCGCGAATTAGAAGTGGGAGGTGAGACCGTGTTGCTTCGCAATGACGAAGCTCACGAAACACCTGGCCCGAACGTACGCAATCGAGGCACCAAGAAAACCAAGAAAGAAGCCGAAGAAGATCATTCTCTCGACTCGCTTGATGATACAAGCTTGCCTGCTGGCACTGAAGAGTATGTGCTGCCCGGCACCGACCTCTTGATCGACACCGAAGAAATTTGCTACGACGATCAAGCTAAAGAAGTTCGCCGAAAAGCGAAAATTCTCGAGAAAACGTTCGGCGATTTTGGTTTTAACGTACGTGTGGTTGAAATCGAAACCGGACCAGTAATCGCTCAATATGAAGTGGAACTGGAAGCCGGATTGCGTCTCTCGAAAATCACTTCTTTGGCCGATGACTTGGCCATAGCCTTGCGTGTGCCTAGTGTGCGTATTGTTGCACCGATCCCTGGTAAAAATACCGTCGGAATCGAAGTGCCCAACGAAACGCGACAAGTCGTGCGTTTGAAGGAAGTGATCGAAGAAACGGGAACTTCGTGTCAAAAGATGAAGATCCCTCTCTTCTTAGGTAAAGACGTTTCAGGTAACGCGTTGACAGTGGACTTAGCTACCATGCCTCACTTGCTCATCGCAGGTCGAACGGGTACCGGTAAGTCTGTCTGTTTGAACGCAATCATCTGCTCCATCTTGATGACGCGTCGCCCTGATGAAGTGCGCATGTTGATGATCGACCCGAAAATGGTGGAGTTGAGTGGTTATGGTCGCTTACCCCATTTGATGCATCCCGTTGTGACCGACATGCGCAAAGCGGAAGCGATTCTCGCTTGGGCAGTAGATAAGATGGAAGAACGTTACTCGCTGCTAGCGCGGGTCGGTGTTCGCCACATCGTCAGCTATAACCAATTGGATCGACAAGAATTATTAGATCGATTGAAGCCCGAAAACGATGAAGAAGCGGCCGCTATCCCGGACCATCTTCCGTTTATCGTTATTGTCGCAGACGAAATCGCCGACTTGATGATGACGGCAGGAAAAGAAGTTGAACAACACATTATTCGATTGGCTCAAAAGAGCCGTGCTGTGGGTATTCACTTGATTCTAGCTACGCAAAAACCAACCGTTGATGTTATCACAGGTCTTATTAAGAGTAACTTGCCTGCTCGTATCGCGTTCCAAGTGGCAAGCCGCGTGGACAGCCGCGTTGTTCTGGATGAAATGGGTGCAGACAAATTGTTGGGTAACGGGGACATGCTCTTCCTGTGGCCCGGTACGAGCAATTTGCTGCGTGGACAAGGCACCTATGTTAGTGACGATGAAATCAATCGAGTGGTCGACCATTGCGGTATGGGCGAACAGAACTTTGTTTCCGAATTGGTCAACCTCAAGATCAAAGATAAAGAGGGTGGCGAAGAAGGAGGCAGCGTCAAACCGGGTGCCTTACGTAAACGCGACGAACTTTACGAAGCCGCTATTGAAGTGGTCATTCGTGAGGGACGCGGCAGCGTAAGCCTACTGCAACGCGCCTTGGGCATTGGTTACGGTCGTGCGGCCCGCTTGGTCGACTTCATGGCAGAAGATGGAATCGTCGGTGATTACAACGGTTCGCAGGCTCGCGAAGTGGTCATTTCGATATCAGATTGGGAAGCGATGAAGTCGGGAGGCTCCGGCGAGGGAGGCTCCAGCGCGTCGGAAAAGCAGCCCCCAAAACGCCGCAATAAAATCCGTCGCGATGAGGGCTGGGACCAGGATGACGCTGGAGAAGCCCCCACTTCATCCCTCCAGTTCGTTCCCCCCGACAATTCTTACGAGGAAGAGGATTGGGAGGACGATTAGCCACTACCCGGGCAAGCCCGTTGCTCTACAATATCGGGATAGTTTTGCGGCAGCCTGCCATTCCCACCCAAATTCTACAAGGTTGGCATCACCAACCTTTTTTCAATTAGCACTAGTTGCGACTCACCATGAAAAAATATTTGCATACCTCTGCTTTGTTGGTCAGCGTCTGCCTGACCCTGACTCCATCGAACGCATTTGGCTTCCAAGACAAACCGGATCAAGTAGCACCGCCGCTGCCCCAAAATAAAGAGCCCACCGCTGGTGAGCTAGCCGCTGTACAAGAGCTGGAATCCAAATTGATTGGCCAGGCTCGCCAACTGACCTTCGAAGGGAAGAGGGCAGGGGAGGGATACTTCAGCGCTGATGGCAGCAAGTTGGTTTTTCAAAGTGAACGGGATCCCGCGAATCCGTTCTTTCAAATCTATTTGATGGATCGCGAGACGGGTGATGTAGAAAAAGTCTCACCAGGTCACGGAAAAACAACTTGTGCGTGGATCCATCCAGACAACAAACGCGTCTTGTTTGGTTCCACACAGTTTGATCCGGAAGCTCTCGCCAAACAAAAGGCCGAAATTGAGTTTCGTGCTTCGGGACAACAAAAACGATACTCTTGGGACTATGACCAAACCTATGATCTTGTGGAGTTCGATCGAACCACGGGCGAGTACAAACAACTTACACATGAAGTTGGTTACGATGCCGAAGGTAGCTATTCGCCAGATGGCAAGCTCGTCGTCTTCGCTTCGAATCGACGCGCCTATCAGGATGGCATGAGCGATCGTGAGAAAGAGCTTTTCGCCATTGATCCTGCGTCTGCAATTGATATCTACTTGATGAACGCAGATGGCAGTAACGTGAAGCGATTAACGGATAACGTTGGCTATGATGGCGGACCGTTCTTCTCGCCGGATGGCTCTCATATCTGTTGGCGCCGCTTCAATGAAGATGGAGCGACCGCTGAAATCTATACGATGTCGCTCGACGGCAGCGATGTAAAGCGGCTCACCACCTTATCGGCCATGAGCTGGGCTCCTTACTACCATCCAACAGGCAAATATCTTATTTTTGCCACCAACCTTCATGGTTTCGCCAATTTCGAACTCTATTTGGTCGACACCGAAGGAAAGCAAAAACCTATACGTGTCACGCACATGGAAGGCTTTGATGGCTTGCCGGTTTTCTCACCCGATGGTAACACGCTAATCTGGACCACAAATCGTGGCAGCAATAAACAATCTCAACTCTTCACCGCCAATTGGAATCATGCCGCGGCGTTAGAAATGCTGGGGCTGCACAATGACAGTTCCCCTACCGTTGATACCAAAGATGCCGTGTCCGCCGCAACCGATGCTGTTACGCGATCGGCTGCGAATTACACCGCCAGTGATGTGGGACGCCATGTTGACTATCTCTGTCGGCCCGAACTTGGTGGCCGCTTAACGGGCACTGAAGGAGAAATAAAGGCCACCGCTTATGTGGCAGCTTACCTTGAAAGCCTTGGCCTGCAACCTGGTGGAAAAGATGACACTTGGTTCGCCACTTTCCCCTTCACCGCCGGCATCGACCTCGGTGAGAAAAATCGATTACAAGCGGGTGAGCAATCCTTCGAACTCAATAAACAATGGCGTCCGTTATCGTTCTCCAAGACTGGTGAGTTTCCTGCTAGCGATGTTGTTTTTGCAGGCTACGGTATTGTGGCACCTGCTGTCGATGGATTCGATGAGTACGACTCGTATGTCCATCTGGATGTTGAAAACAAATGGGTTGTCGTTTTCCGAAATATGCCTCAGGACATCACGCCAGAAAAGCGACAGCACTTCGCTCGATTCAGCTCATTGCGATTCAAAGCGATGGCAGCTCGTGATCGAGGGGCACTCGGACTTATCGTCGTGAGCGGACCCACCAGTGGAGTTCGCGAACAACTTGCCCGCTTAGAACTCGACGGAGCTTTATCAGGCACAAGTTTGGCTGTTCTTTCAGTAACGGATGATGTCGTCGAACCATGGTTCAAAAGTAACGATGCCGAGCTAGCCAAAACCCAAAAAGAATTTGATAGTGGCGAACCAGCAATGGGCTTTCCCTTGGAAGGCATCAAGCTGTCCGCCAACGTTGATGTCCGCCAAATCAAAAAACAAGGCCGCAACGTGATCGGTTGGTTACGAGCCGGCGATAAGCCGACTGCAGAAGCGATCTTGATTGGGGCCCATATCGACCATTTGGGCAAAGGTGAAGGTGGATCGAGTCTTGCCAATGAAAATGAACGAGGTGGAACGCATCGCGGTGCAGATGATAACGCCTCAGGCGTCGCAGCCATGTTAGAGATCGCTCAGAATCTGGCTGATCAAGTACGACGTGGTGAAGTAAAACTAAAACGCGATATCATGTTCGCTGCATGGTCGGGTGAGGAACTGGGACTCATTGGCTCATCGTATTTTGCCGACGAGTTTTATGAGATCTATCCTCATTATGCGACACCCGCTGCGGCGGAATCAAAAGAAGGTGAAGCCAGTCCACATTCAGACAACAAATCGTTGTATCCCGCTTTGGTCGCAGCCTTGAATCTCGACATGGTGGGACGCTTGCGAGACAACTTGGTGTTGCAAGGCATCGGTTCCTCAAGTGTATGGACAACTGAAATTGAACGTCGCAACGCGGTGGTAGGTTTACCGGTAACATTGCAGAACGATACATTCTTACCTACCGATGCCAGCACATTTTATTTGCGTGGCGTCCCCATTCTTTCGGCTTTCACCGGTTCGCACTCGGAATATCATACCCCACGCGATCTGCCTGAAACGTTGAACTACGATGGAGCTGCGAAAGTGGCTCGGTTGATGGGGCTCATTAGTCGCTCGATTGCAACAGCCGAAAAAGCCCCCGATTTCATTCGTGTGGAAGCCCCCAAAGATGGCGCCCGAGCTCGCTTGTTGGCCTACCTCGGTTCAATTCCCGATTACGCCAAAGCGGACATTAAAGGCGTTCTGTTATCAGGTGTGGCCAAGAACGGTCCAGCCGAAAAGGGTGGCGTTCGCGGTGGAGATATTATCACCGAATTGGCTGGCCGCAAAATCGAGAACATCTACGATTACACGTTCGCGATCGAAGCGTTGAAAGTGGGTGAAGAAGTGAATGTGGTTGTCAATCGCAAAGGGGAAACCTTAAACCTCAAGGTCACCCCAACATCGAGAGAGTAAATCGCGATGTCTTGATTGGTTGCCTCAGCACGTTAGTCCAACGGCGAACGGCGCCAAGCTCACCCTAAGGCGATGATGGCCTTTCGAGGTAATCCTCGAAAGGCCGCGAGCCTAGACGAGACTCTCATGGGACACGTACATTTGTACTGCTCGTGTTCAATATCAAATCAATCAGCGTTATTTTGTCGCTGCAGGTTACAAGCAATCCCCCCAACCTCACTCTTCGCAATCAGATTCCCCGACTCGTTTCTCAATCTGCTTTTCCATTTCCGCAATCTCGTCTTGTATCTCTTTCAGCTCTTCCAATTTGAGTGTCTCTTGCTCTCTCAATTTGAGCAAGCGTTTCTGTGGATCACTCCCCATTACGCGTTGCAGGACATCCAGCACAATAATGGCTCGGAAGGCACGGGTCGATAAACCGCGCAAACGATATACGCGAATCATGCGTGAGAGTTGCTGAATTTTGGTGATTTTTCCGAGCTGTGTCGCTCTCACCGCTTGCAATGACCTCAAGAACGATACCAAGGGGAGCAGGATAATGACTAAATCGATCCAATGCCGTTTGAGGTGATTCAGTTTGCGGTGCGACAACTCCACCATCACCAGAAACTCAAAGGCAAACGCGAACCAAATCGCTCCTGTACTGATATGGAGCAATAATCTTAGCCAGGGCGTTGAGAGCAACCGTTCATACATGGTCCATTCGACGATCAAGACGGGCAAGATGCAAGAAGCAACCGCGACCATCGGGACACTGAAGTTTTTCTCAACTCGTCGATAAACCTTATAATCGCTTTCGCACCAACCGATCCAGGGCAACCACCTTTTGCCTTCCATCAATGGGTGAGGTGCTGCAAGTCTCAGCGGGGGACAAAGGCAGATAGCGATCCATTGCCAACGCCAATGACGGCGTCGGGGCAAATCTTTGCTGCACCACAAAACAGAAAGCGATTCGAGAATAAAGAATGGCCACATAAATCCGAGGACCGTGGCGGTAACAACTGTAGCCAGTAAGACATCGTCATCCCAAGGATGAATGACGATGGTAGGTGGTTCAAGATCGAGGGCTTCCTCGTTGCCAATATCCGAATGGGCATCGACGCGCGGCACGTCAACTACCAAAACCATCATCGCCGCAACTAGAATCAAAAACAAAACCGCTCCCCAGAACATCAAGGGAGCGATTTCAATGAGTAACTTTTTGGGATCTGCGAGCTTGGCTCGATCAATCATCCGCACTTCTTTTGAAAGCTTCAGCTAAGCTTTCATCCATTCCGGCTGTCCAACGTCGGCCCTCCGTCTCCACGACGATGAAGTCC
>JBILTA010000190.1:0-8671 GCA_044371785.1 Pirellulaceae bacterium
CGTGTTGCACAATACGATTCATGCATTAGCTGACTAGTGAGTGGGTCGCCTTATGCCCTGAGCAGGAGGTTCTGCTCCTGATCGGCTACCAGCGACTACACATCCCTCAATGCTCAACTCACAACGGTTCCCAAGATATGCCTGATTCCGGACCGATTTTCGGGGAAAATCGGGAATTTGAGCAGCGATTATTGCATAAATCGGATATTGACATCCGATTAATGGAGTGTTAGTCTTAGAACGTACGCTGCGACGTTGGCTTCGCTGGAATGTGGGGTCGATGGTGAAAGGCGTCGCGAGAAACGTGAGCTAACGTGAGGGATAGTGCCATGGGGAGTTATTGGTCGAACACTGTGCGTTGGGTTGTGGGAATCGCAGCAGTTGGGTTCAATGTGGTTGGGCGAGCTGAGGACGACTTTGAGCGATCGCCAGTCCACTACAGCAAATCGGAACCAGCCAATTGCATTTCGGCTTTGCAGGCGAAATTGGATTCTGGCGAAGTGAAGTTCGAATATGACGAGAAGTATGGTTATCTTCCATCACTGCTCGAGGCCTTGGATGTGAAGACGGACACTCAGATGTTGGTCTTTTCTAAGACAAGTTTGCAATTGCAAAAGATCTCACCGCGGACGCCGCGCGCGATTTACTTCAACGACAATGTTTATGTCGGCTTTTGTCAGCAGGGTGATGTTTTAGAGATCTCGGCTGTGGATCCGCAGTTGGGGGCTGTCTTTTATTCGTTGGATCAGGAGCCTGTAGAGCGCCCGCGAATGATGCGTCACACGGACAATTGTTTGACCTGTCATAGTTCATCACGAACGGAAGGTGTGCCAGGGCATTTGGCTCGATCGGTGTACCCTGATGCGCGTGGCCTGCCATTGCTTTCTGCGGGTAGCCATAACGTTAATTACAAGACACCCATCGAGAAACGTTGGGGTGGTTGGTATGTAACGGGTCAACATGGGAAGCAGACCCACATGGGTAACGTACTCGTGAAGGGGCGTGAAGTTCCCGACGATTTTGATTTCAGCTCTGGGAGCAATATCAACGATCTGACCCAATACTTTAATCCAGAGAAGTACTTAGAGCCTAACAGCGATATCGTGGCGTTGATGGTGATGGAGCATCAAATCGTAGTGCACAACATGCTGACGAAGGCTAACTTCATGACACGTCAAGCGATGGACTATCAGGCCATGATGCATGAATCGTTGGGCGTTCCCAAAGATGAGATGTTAGATAGTGTGAAGAGCCGCATTCGGAGCGCGGGGAATGATCTGGTGGATGCCATGTTGATGGTGGAGGAGGCTCAATGGAAAGAGCCGATTCAAGGTAACACTTCGTTTACCGAAAGGTTCTCGAATCTGGGGCCGCACGATTCAAAAGGCCGATCGTTGCGGCAACTGGATTTACAGACACGATTGTGGAAGTATCCTTGTAGTTACTTGATCTACTCCGACTCATTCAAAACTCTTCCAAGCGAAATGAAGAGTTATGTAAAGGGGCGTTTTGAACAGATCTTAAATGGCGAAGATCAAGCGGAAAAGTACAAGCATTTGAGTGATTCGGACCGCGTCGCGCTTCGTGAAATATTGGCGGAAACGAAAGTTTGGGAATAGTGTTCTGATTGGAAGCTGTTTAGAAAAGCGACAGCTTATTGGCGGAACTTAGATTTCTCACGATCACATTGTAGCGATAGGGTAATTTGGTACACTTCATACCTGACCGGTTATCTGGCTGAGTGATCAAAGGTTTCAATTTGAATTGACCTTTGGTCCAGCGAGATGATTTTCTTGAATGGCAGGGATGAACCATGGTGTTACCAAAGAATAGAATTCATCAAGGTGATTGCGTAAAGCTGCTCGCGAAAGTTGAGACTGGCGCGGTAGATCTCGTATTTGCTGACCCCCCTTTCAATATTGGCTACGACTACGACGTGTACGACGATCGTCGCGATGAAGGGGAGTATATTCGCTGGTGCCAAGAATGGATTTCTGGGGTCCATCGTGTTCTAAAGCCAGACGGGACATTCTGGCTGGCCATTGGCGATGAGTACGCTGCCGAACTTAAGATTCTCGCGCAACGCATGGGCTTTCACTGTCGTAGTTGGGTGATATGGTACTACACTTTTGGTGTGAATTGCGTTAACGGTTTCAGCCGTTCTCATACCCATCTTTTTCATTTCGTAAAAGACCCGACGAAGTTCACGTTCAATCGAAACAATCCACAGATACGAGTTCAATCTGCTCGTCAGTTGGTTTACGCCGACAATCGCGCCAATCCCAATGGACGTCTGCCTGATAATACGTGGATTACTCGGCCTCAGGATGCGCCGCTGAGTTTCAGTCCTAGTCACGATACTTGGTACTTCGCTCGCGTGGCGGGGACGTTTAAGGAACGTGAGGGATTTCATGGTTGCCAAATGCCAGAGCAATTGTTGGCGCGAGTGATTCGAGCTTCGAGTAATCCGCAGGAGTTGGTATTGGATCCGTTTGGTGGTAGTGGAACCACATTGGTTGTGGCAAAGAAGCTGGGGCGCAGGTGGCTTGGTTTCGAGCTCTCCAAAGAGTATGCAGCGCGCATCGAAGAACGTCTAAACAACACGCAAATTGGTGCGCCCATAGACGGACCTGTTGATCCCATTGAAAGCGCCCCAAGTACGCATCAAGGCAAACGTAAAAAGTCAGGCCACGATGAGAGTGTTGAAAAGAAAGTTGTTGATGCATTCCTAAGCGTCGGCAATGGTCATCCAGTCGATTATCTGCTGTGCCACAAGGAGCTAAATGCCGACTTTGCACGTCAATGTCGCAAGAGCGGACTCGGCGGTAGCGCTTATGTTTGGAACCGCTTTCTATTGAGGTTACGTAAATCTGGAAAATTACCGCGTAGCACGCAGAAGCCAACTCAAGTAACTCCACAGGAGATGGATGAGTTTGGATTCGCTAGCGAGGTAGCGTGGCGATTGTTGGCTATCGATTATTGCAAGTCGCTGGATGAGATCTTGTGTTCGCCAGATTTTGCAGATGAATTCGATCGACTAGCAAGAATGTTTGGTCCGACTAACCGTGAAATCTCTTCTTTGGACTTGCGACGAGCAGCGATCTCGATTCGCAAGCGTTCGAAAGAAGCTCGAAATGTCGCCGAAAGTCGATTTGCAAAGTGGAAGAGCAAATCGAAGAAGATTCCTCGTATTCAAATCGGGGAGAAGATGGAACGACTAGAAGTGCCTGGAGTTTTTGTTTTGAATTCCAGGGATGTTGGATTCTACGTCGGCGAAAGTGTAAACATGAGGGAACGCGTAGAAGAATTGTTGTCCAACGAGACGTGGAGAAGCCTTGAGCCAGACTCGGTTTCCTACGTGGAAGAAACTGAGGGGATTCAGATCAGATACGCACTCAAGTCAGCTTTGGCGCAGCGTGAGCAGCCTCTGTTGAATTGTCGGTTGCTAATGGATGATTCCGAGTTGCCAGATAGCCGGCGAATGGTTCAGTGAACTAATTGAGTTACGAAGGCGATGTCGCTCAGCGGCAAAAAGTTCTGGGAGAGCGAGAGGATTTCGACAGTTCAGAATGGTACTCAGGAAGAGTTTCTCAGGTGTCGCTTGCAGGCCGCCATTAACGGCTGTCCGTTCGGTTTGAAATCCTACCCATAGTTTAGTCAGCAACCAGTTGTGTTTCACGAAAGTCTAAAGGGATGACGGAGAACATGCCGGTGACTTAATACTCTGGTGTAGAGATATACCCTCGAGATAGTGGGACTGGGCCTTTAAATCGATCAACTAGTTTTTTTGCTCAGTTCATGAACAGCCCTCGCGATAGTTCGTTCCTCGTCTGTCGGCAAAACCAAAACTGTACTTCGGGAATTCGGCGTTGATATTTGCTGTCGATGGTCGAGATTGGCAATGGGATCTATTTCGATCCCCAACCAATGTAGGCCTACAGCGATTTTGTCGCGTACAGTATGAGCATGTTCGCCAATGCCGCCGGTGAAGACTAGGCCATCGATACCTTGCATCGCTGCGACTAGGGCACCGATGAAATACTGACAACGATAGACGAACATTTCAATCGCTTCGCGACTCTCCTGTGTGTTGCTATCCAGAAGTTTCCGCATGTCGGAACTGAAATTGTCTGACACTCCCATTAGTCCTGACTTCTTAGTGAGCAGTTTGAGGAGTTCTTGAGATGATAGTTTATCATGATCTATCAGGTGCAACAGAACACCTGGATCGATTTGACCTGATCGAGTACCCATGACCAGACCATCGGTTGGTGTGAATCCCATCGTGGTTTCCACGCAACGCCCAGCATGCACCGCAGCCATGCTGGCCCCGTTTCCAAGGTGGCATATGATCAACTTGCCCATGTAGAGCTCTGGATATTGCCGCCGGATTTCATCGCAGATGAATTGATACGAGAGGCCATGAAACCCGTAACGCCGAATGCCTTGCTCATAGTATGTTCGAGGCAGAGCATAAGCTTCGTGTACAAAATCACGACCACGATGAAAAGCAGTATCAAAACAGGCATATTGTGGTAGAGCTGGAAAAAGATGTTGTGCAGCATGAATTCCAGCGAGATTGGCTGGTTGGTGTAGCGGAGCAAGCGGCGTCAGGTCAGCGATTGCTTGTAGCACATGGGCATTTATTTCCGTGGGGGCAGTAAAGTGCGTTCCGCCATGCACTACACGATGACCGATTGCATCTGGACTCCAATCAGGATGAGCGCTAGTCAATTCGGCAAGCAACCACTGGCTGGCGTGCAGGTGATCCGTGCAATCGAGATTACCGTGCCAAATGCGGTTTTCTTCATTCTGGTCCAGGTTGAATGCAGCCGCTTTGAGACTTGATGAACCGGCATTGATGGTAAGAACTCTGAGCATGGTATTGTCGATTATTGGGAACGCTGATGATGTTGATGCAATAGGACGGCGACCGCACACGAAGCAAGCCGCGAGATGACGTTGTCGGCACGGCTTGTCAAAACGATTGGCACCTTGGCTCCCAGTACGATACCAGCACAATCGGCATTTCCGAGGAAGGTCAGTTCTTTTACCAGCATATTGCCGGCTTCGATGTTGGGAACAATTAGAATGTCTGCATTACCGGCGACGGCAGATTGGATACCTTTGGTTTTGGCTGCTTGTACGTTGATGGCGTTGTCCATGGCCAATGGTCCGTCAACGGTACCGCCTGTGATCTGTTGCCTTTCGGCCATTTTTGCGAGTAGTGCGGCGTCTACCGAAGAAGGTAAGTCGGGATTGACCGTTTCTATGGCGGATAAAATCGCAACTTTCGGGCATTCGTTTCCTAGAACATGGGCTAGATCAATGGCGTTTTGGGTGATGTCGACTTTGGTCTTTAAGTCAGGTGCAATATTGATGGCGGCATCTGAGATAAACAGTGGTCGATCCATGCCGGGAACATCAATCACAAAAACATGGCTAATTCTGCGCCCAGTTCGGAGACCTGTTTGAGGCTTGACTACTTCCCTCAAAAGTTCGTCTGTATGGAGCGAACCTTTCATCACCAGGTGAGCTTCGTTACGATGCACGAGTTCCATAGCCAGAGCGGAAGCTGCTAACGCATGTTCGGTATGTCGAATAGAGTAATTGCAAATGTCCCAGCCGATTTTGTTGGCGATGGAGCGGATCTTTGGCTCGGGGCCGATAAGTATTGGGTGAATGAGCTCTTCTTCTACCGCCTCGCGACAAGCTTGCATGGAGACTTCATCACATGGATAGACGACTGCTGTAGCGACTGGATTCTCATGTTTGACACGTCCGAGAAAGAGCTTGTAATTGGAGTGGCGTCTGCCAACAGAGCTGAGCGCGGCAGATTCGCCTTGCTTTACAGTCGGAGGATGGACGATCGCGTGACCGTCACACAGTACATGATTATGCTGATCGACGATAGACGCAAAAAGTTTGATCGCTTTGGGAGTAGTTTTTTCGACAACGGTGAGGCGTATCGAATACGGCTTTGCGTCGGAGTTGCAGTCGGTGCATTCGAGTGAAAGGTGTTGGATATTGCTACCTACACCAGGAAAGTGATTCAGAATACTATGCAACGTGAAGAGGATACTTCGCGAACCTTGGTCTGTTGTGGTTTCAGTAGAAGGTAACAGGGGGTGGAGCGTTGGGGGGCCGCTGAGAATTTCATCGTCTAATACGATATCGATTGTTTGGTCGATGTGTAGTTCATTCCAAAGATAGTTCGGTCTAACATCCGGTGCGTTCATATGTGTTCCCTTTCAAGGCTCATATCTTAGCTTATTGCTTGGTGAGTTGTACGTTCCTAGCACCGAGTGCGGCGTATTGAAGCGGGTTGCAAGTTACTATGATAATTTGCAGACCTGCGTCAATCGCATGTTCGATCATAAGGGGCAATGCATCCAAGCGACGTGAATCGGAATAGGAAAATGCGTCATCAAATACGATAGGTAGTCCATCTTCTGAATCTGAAGCTAGGACTTCCGCAATTGCCAAGCGAGCCGCTGCAGCGATTTGTTCCCTCGCTCCTCCGCTCAAGTGTTCAAAATCTACTGGCGCGTGGTTGTCACTGGGGCGAGCGATTCGAAGCTGATTGAAGCCTTTGTTGGTAACTTCAAATGATATTTTTGCGATCTCGCCAGTAAAGCATTGAACGTATTTTTTCATGCGTTGGACGAATGGTTCTGTTAATGCATCGGAAAGCTTCTGTTGCTCAGCATCAAAAAGCTCCTTCAGTAATTTGAGGCCCAATGCCTCCCTTTGGTGAAGTTCAAATTGGTTTTGAGCATACTGATAAGCCGACTCAGATGCAGCGAGTTCCGCGTAGATATCTGTAGAGCCGTCGCTGCGAAGTTTGGCATTTGCGCCCGCACGTGTCGCGATGGCGGTTTCCTTTTCCTGGTTCAATTGGTTCAACGATTTTTCGTGGCGTGTGATGAGGCGATCGAGGTGTTCGGGTTGGAGTTCATCGAGTGTGTTTTGGATTTTTGTGAGTTCTTCTAGTTGCGTAGCGATGGTCTGCTTAAGTTCAGTGACCAAAGCTTCTCGTTGTTCTGGATCGCCAAGTTTTCGAGCTTCTTGGTCCATGTTCTCTTGGGCAGTTCTGATATTCCGTTCGCAGTCATTGATTTCTATGTCTAATCTATGGATGCGATTTCGACAATCTTCGAGGCTCACACGTTTTTCGATGAGCAGCCGCGCAAGTTCTTGTTGTTCCCCTTCGAGGTTATCGTATCTGGATTGCCACGTTTCTTGTGTTCCTAATCCAGCCTGAGTGATGTTTTCCGTTACAAGAAATGAAGCGAGAACGTCTGAGTCGCGTTCGTGTTCGCTTCGCAAGCGTGCTACGCGAGTTTGTGCATCTGTGATTTGTTTAGAGATTTGCTCGGCATCAAGATCATTGAGTTTGGCTTCGAGCATTTTAAGACTTTGATTGAGATCTAGCTGTTCTCCGTGAAGTTTGTGAGCTTCTTCATAGGATGCGACTTTCCATAGATCCAGTTTTTCTAGTCGACGCTGTTTTAGTTGGTTGAGTTTGTGCTGTGCTTCGGCCAGGGAAGTTCCATCTCCGGGTGTGATCAATATTCTCGTCCCACTACCAATTGATAACTCCGTAGTGGTTGAGATTGGATAATCGGTATCTGAAGATAGAAGCTGGCCGTTTAATGTGACGGGCGTATCAGATTGGAGCAGTTTGATCGAAGCTGCCATGGTCTTGAGCGACGTCTCTGCTTCAAAGACATCCTTGTCAATTTGGCCTAAATCTTGGAGGTTCTTTTTAGTGAGATTGGGAATCGATGCCAAGCGACGTTGGAATTCCGTTCGCTCGTCCTCGCAAGCTTTTGCTTGCTCGCACAGTTTTTCCAAACGCTGCAGTTCCTTTTGTTGGTCCGCGAGTTGGGTTGCAGCCTGAGCGATGTTGGCTTGAAGCCGACAGGCTCGGAGTTGTTTATGGAATGCCGCTTCCTTCGCGGTTGTCTCGGCAATATTGTCCAGTAGTTCCTTTTGTGATTGAAGAACGATCTCGTAGGTGGGCTTTAGCTGTGCGAGTTTTAGTTCAGCAGATTTCTTGTCTTTCTGGTGTCGGTCATAGCTCTTTTGAGCTGTTTCGATACCAATGAGTTTGTTTTGATCATCCTTTAGGACACGTTCGAAATCGGCAAGCTGTTGTTTCTTTTCAGCGGCAAGTTTATGGTCCTGTCTTGCTTTTTCCAATACTTTTTGCTGTTTGTCCATTTGGCTATTGATGTCCCGCAGTTGTCTATCGGCAGCATCATACTGCTCGGCAGCCTGTTTGAGATCGTGAAAGCGGGCGCGTTTTGTTTCCCATTGTTCTTGGCAAGATTCACGGCTTTTTTCTGCTTTGGATACTTCAGAGGAGGCTTTGAAGGACTCATTTTTATTGAAGATAGATTCGAAGGACTCCAAGATTTTTGACTTGAGGCGGTTATCTAAATCGGATTGGACTAAGCCCGTTGCGCCGAGTCGTTGAAGCTTTTGAAGTAAATCGGCGCGGTAAGGGACTTCTTCATTGAGTAAATTGCTGGTAGACGTCCCCTGCCATACCCAGAGATGCGCCCAGTTTTCGGGGGTGTAACGTGTAACCTGAAGACCAAGTAGTTCGGCGAGTTTTTCCTCCGCTTCGTCATTGCGTAGGTTCAATCCATTACTGGAAGTAAGC
>JBILTA010000191.1:0-8670 GCA_044371785.1 Pirellulaceae bacterium
CCCATATCACTAATGTATCGTCTAGCAATCCGCGACGTTTCAAATCGAGCACTAAAGCAGCACTCGCTTGATCTGTGTCGCGACAACGGGCTGTGCACCAGGAGGTAAGCCGACTGTGATGGTCCCAGTCAGGATGAAACAACTGAATGAACCTAACACCTCGCTCCGCAAGGCGACGAGCTAGAATACAATTCGCTGCGTAACTACCAGGTCGACGTGAATCGGGACCATACAACTCAAAAACTTCTTCGGACTCATCCCTCAAATCGGTTAACTCGGGAACACTCGACTGCATCCGATACGCCATCTCGTACTGCTTGATACGCGTTGCAATCTCTGGATCCCCCGTCTCTGCCAATCGCTGCTGATTCAGCTCGCTAATGCCATCCAGCATGCTGCGACGCAGTTCAGTCGGCAATCCGTCAGGATCGCGCAAATAGAGCACAGGATCCTTCGAATTTCTCAACTTAACCCCTTGATAACTCGAAGGCAAAAAGCCGCTACCCCAATAATGATCGTATAACGGCTGATCACTCGGGCGTTGCATCTTCGATATCATCACCAAGTAATCCGGCAAATCCCGATTCTCACTACCCAGTCCATAACTGACCCAGGCTCCCATGCTGGGGCGCCCGGGCAATTGATGACCTGTTAAAAACTTAGTCATTGCAGGAGCATGATTAATCTCGTCCGTATGCATCGACTTGATGAAACACAACTCATCCGCAATCTGCTGCAAATGAGGCAACCACTCACCAATCGTCGCACCACTATTGCCACAGCGCGCAAAACTTACACGCGCCGGCATGATAAGTTGCTTTTGATTCGAGGTCATCGTCGTGACACGTTGCCCTTGCCGAACCGAGTCTGGTAACTCAATTCCAGCCCATTTGATCAGCCCAGGCTTTTCATCGAAAAGCTCCAACTGCGATGGGCCGCCGGATTGAGTGAGAAAAATCACACGTTTAACTTTAGGGGCAAAATGCGGCAAATTCGACAAGCCACCTACCGAATTGCGCACTCCCTCGGCACCAGCTCCCAACGCTGAACCAACCAATTGCGATAAGGCAATCGCGCCCAACGACATGCCAGTACAACGGCCCAAGAAGTAACGACGCGTCATGTCGAGCCCAGTGTACTCACTCATGGGTCATGGCCTCGTCCAAGTTAAAAAGCATACTAGCAACAATCGTGTGGGCAGCCAGCTCGGAAACGGATAGTGATGATTTTGGTTCGAACTGCCCCCGAGCTAAGAACGTGACTGCTACATCGGGATAAGTTCGATAGTACTCTAAGGCTCGATCTCGCTGACGCGTCAAGACCGCCATTTCCGCTTCATTCAATTCACGTGACAAAACGCGAAGGGACATTTCACGTAAGGGCTCGGGCTTTTCTAGAGCCAAAGCCGCTAAAGCACGAGATGCCTCCAAGTAGTTTTCATCGTTAAGCAGTGCCAGCGCTTGCAATGGCGTATTTGTGCGCGGTGTACGGACTTCACAAGCACGACGTTGAGCTGAATCAAACAGAAACGTGGGCGCGATACTGCGTCTCCAAAATGCATACAACGTTCGTCGATACTGGGCGGTACCTTCGCTCGGCTCGTACGTGAAGCGGCCCATAAAATTCTCTTCCCAAACACCGGCAGGCTGAAAGGGACGTACCGGTGGACCACCGATAACAGGATGCAGTAGACCGGAGGCTTGCAATGCAGTATCTCGCAACATCCAAGAGGGAAGCCGAAACCGAGAACCACGAGCCAACAATCGATTATCTGGGTCGCGAGCCAATAAAGCTTCAGACACTCGAGAACTTTGGCGATAAGTGGAACTCATTACCATCAGCTTCAGCAAATGCTTCACATTCCAGCCGCTCTCGCTACATTCGACCGCAAGCCAATCAAGCAACTCTGGATGCGATGGACGCTCTCCCTGAACGCCAAAATCTTCAACGGTCTTCACCAGTCCCCGGCCAAAACACACCTGCCAAAGATGATTTACCAAGACCCGAGCCGTTAATGGATTTTCGGCCGAAGTAAGCCACCGAGCCAGATCTACACGCGTCGGTTTCGCGCCGGCCGATTGATCAAAGTGTAGTGGAGCGATAGAGGGCAAACCACCGCGTTGAACTTTTTCGCCCTGCTTATCCCATACGCCCCGAACAAGGATAAACGTGTCTCGCGGCTCAGCTTTTTCAGCCAGCACCATAACCTCGGCCACCTTAGCGGACTTAGCTTCAGCCAATTGGGCAACCGCGCGATCAAGTGACCGTTTTGAAACCTGATAAGCTTCATGATCTTGCAGGAATTGTTCGAATAATTTGGCTCGCAGCTTTTCGTCGACGACAGACACCTTCGAAAGCTCTTCTAGCGGTGCTGGGCCGATGTCGTTAACAGCAGGCCCACGTTGGTCGGTCGCTGAAATACGAAAGCGACCGATGTTCGCATCGCCTAATGTGGAACGTTGGCGCAACTCAACAATCAACTCTTCATCGTTGGCCAGAGAAAGTGGTTCTGCCAATGCAAAGACAGCATAATGTGGCTCAAGCGTTACTGCATCTTTTGTAGTCCAGCCATTACGGGGATCGTCATCGAGCAAGCCTTTTACATCTCCATAACCACCTTTGCCAGGCGGCACAAAATCGGCAACAACACTTTTCACGACAATGTCGCGAAGTTGACTGCTCCCTTTCCGCCGAACTTGCACTTTCACATCAGTCAAAATAAATTCACCCGTACTACCACGAGAGAAAGCGGCTCGTGTGTGCGAGTCAGCGGTCATAACTTCAAGCTTAAGACCTGTAATTCGCGAAAGTTTTACGGGTGCGATGAGTCGGTAATCGTCTTGGTTTGGATTTGGCCCCGAAGCTTGAACAATGGCATCATCCGATTGAGTAAGAACGGTCCCTTCGCTGCTCTCTAATGATCCTAAGAGCGGAGTCCAAGCGTTATAACCTGACTGTACTTCTAATTGTCGGGCTGATAGCCATTCCTCGAATGGACTCTTTGCGACAGTGCGAGCAGCGGCTTCAGGACCACGACGACTATCGACGAGCAGCTGAGCTTCCTCGATCGCTCGCCCCACGTACTTTGATTCGTAGCTTAGATAGGGCTTCGCTTCTTTACCCGCTTTGCCATTTTCGTCGATACTATTGAAGAAAGCGGTAAGTCCATAGTAATCGGCTTGCGTGATAGGATCGAATTTATGCGAATGACATTGGGTGCAACCGAGTGTCAATCCGAGCCAGATGCTGCCGGTCGTATTCACGCGATCGAGCACGTAATCGACGCGTGATTCCTCTGGATCCCTTCCCCCTTCACCATTGGTCATATGATTGCGATGAAAGGCGGTTGCCAGTTTCTGCTCAGGGGTGGCATTGGGGAGTAAGTCACCCGCAAATTGTTCAAGTGTAAATTGATCGAACCGCATATTGGTGTTGAATGCGTCGATGACCCAATCTCGCCAGGGCCAGTTCTCGCGGTTTGAGTCGGCTTGAAATCCATCGGTGTCAGCATATCGAGCTGCATCAAGCCACCACATCGCCATACGTTCACCGAATTGAGGCGAAGCGAGCAGCCGATCCACAACTGCTTCGTAACTTGCGTCCGATCCATCAAAAGCATTCAGCTCTTCGACGGTAGGGGGAAGACCAGTCAGATCGAAGGTAACACGCCGCAGCAGTGTATGACGTTCTGCAGGCGTATTGGGTATTAGGCCTTCTTCTCTTAAGCGAGCCCACACAAATGAATCGATTGAAGAACGTAGCGGAAAATGGGGAACGCAATCGGCTTTAAGCTGCGGCTCTATAGTCGTTGGATCGGGAGCTCGAAAAGGTTTTTCATATGCCCAATGTTTTCCCCAAACAGCTCCTGATTTAATCCATGTCTTCAGTGTTTCGATTTCGGCTGAGCCCAATCGGCTCTTATGTGTTGATGGAGGTGGCATCAGCAGCTCATCATCATCGCTGAGTACCCGCGAAATCAATTCGCTGGCATCGGGGTCGCCAACAACAATCGCTTGTAACGCACCCTCGCGTGAATCGAGTCGCAGACCCGCTTTACGATTCGCTTCATCGGGACCGTGACAGGCAAAACAATTCTCGGAAAGGATTGGAAGAACGTTGCGACTAAAGAACGCTGCCTCGTTAGCACGTAAATCTGTAGCGACAACATTTGTAACAGCGATGAGTAAAAAAATGCGCAGGTGGTTCATTGGGGAGGGTAGTGTAATGAGGTGGGTGGCGGCACGTAGTTCATTATAGTCCGAAACTTATGGCCGAAGGAGGAGTCTCACGACAACATCTCTGATTCCGGTGAGGCTGAAACTAGACTCCGAACCGCCAGATGAAGAAATAGCAGAAACGATGTGCAACTTTTGACTGCCGGGAACAATGAAGCGTTTCCCTGATAGAGAGCCGTGCCAAGTGGATCATCCGATGCGCGCACATCAAGGAAAGCGTACACCAAATGAAAAATCAAAACGAGATACGTCAATTGCTTCTGTATTTCGGCTCATTAGCAGACACTCCTAAGACCACGAGAATGGTCCCCAAAAAGGTCATATGGAGAACAACCCATGTCATCGCATCCAGATAATGTGGCGAATTGACGACCACCTCTGGAATGCCAAATTGCGACATAACTTGTCTAGATCCTTGACTCAACGAGAGTATTCCCAAAAACACTTCGACTGTACCGACCAGTAGGACTGTGAGCCGAAACCAGGATGGGAATGTCCATCTACTTGTACTATTATGCGATGTTCTTTCCACAGCGACGACTCCCGAACATGAACCAACACTTGTAAAAAATTACAACAAATGCAAAGGCGACATACCGAATTGGATTTTTGCTGCGATTGGTATGGCGTTCAATAAAATGATACGAAATGCAAATCGCGCTCATCATTCAAGGAAATTGTAGCAGCTCCCAATGGCCATCATGGCAGGTATCGAATCGCCCAACATTCTGACATCATTGGAGCATTGGCATCCAAAGGGAGTTGCGGAGTAGATGTCGCAAGGAACTGAGCGCCAAACGATGAAAATCATGAGTTTATCGGTGCGGATTTCCAAGCTACAGCCTGAAATGGGGAATCGAGGCCTGGAAGCCACGAGACTTGGCTGGTTTTGACCGGTTCACGCTGGAAATTCCCCCAGCGCACTGTGTTGCAAGGAGGACTGTGTTGCAAGGAGGACTGTGCTCCAAGCAGGCTCGAATACCTGGATTGCCGAACTTTGAAACCGCGTTATAATGCGGAGGTGGAGAGCGGGCCTGGACGGTTTCTGTATCAGTGCTCGAATTAGTATCGGCGATATCCTTGACAGGTTCGGCCCTCAAGAGTTGGGTTCGCGCGCATTTGCGTTATTTCAAAGCAAAGGCTATAGCCTGGCTTGCTTTGTTGTGTTTTTGCGCAGCCTCTTTTCCCTTGCCAGTCGCCATCCCCATTCATCTCGACAAAGATTCCTCACAACCCTTCCCCTGCCAAAATTCACCTTGCGGCTGCAAAACCGCTTACCAATGCTGGACCAGTTGCTGCTGCAACACCCCCAAACAACGCCATGCATGGGCTGAGAAAAACGGTGTTACACCCCCAACCTACGCCCAAAAAGCTGATTCCGAACAAGCGGCACCAATATCCAACTCCACCGATCGAGGCACTAAAGAAGATAAGTTGTTATCGCATTCAACATGGGCCGCCACGAAAAAGTCATGCTGCAATAAAGGAACGGCACCAACCGCTGACAGCACGAAATGCGAATCGACCCACAAAAATGATTGTTGTCAAACAAACGTTGGTTGCTCGAAATCCGAAGTAGCCAAGCCCAAATCTAAACGACATTACGTTTTGACCATGCTGGCGCTGAAATGCCAAGGCAAGAGCTCAGCTTTCACAATGCTCCCATGGACCATTCTGACCCTCTATCACTCGCTGCTTCTATATCAACAAGATACCGGGCCCACGTTAGTTGCTTCCGCAGCTCAGCCCACTTTCGTCTTTGCCAAACCGGACACGCCTCCTCCGAAACAATGGCTCTCTTAGCCATCCAGCGTGCGTCAATGAAAAGCATGTAGAGCTTTAGCTCCCATCAACGGGCAACCAGCCCATTCGTCTGCGCACGTCATTGTTGTCGTCGAAAACGATGACTCGTCTTTTGGCCTGAGTTTCGCAATAAGTTGCGTCATGCCATTCCTTCACGAAACATCGTCACAGCAGCACACCTGGATGCGACTCGAAACGGCGCACTTACACGGTCGTCAACCCGCTCTCCACAAGCAGGTTTTCATCACCGTGTTAAGTGCGCCGTTCCGAGCCGGCCCACCAAGCTGCCCCGGTTACCTCTACAAACATTTATCCATTTGAGCAGAATAAATATGCAGTTGTTCATAAAACTGATCCTAGGGAGCTTCGTAGTCTTGGGAAACATTTCCCTGCGCGCCGAATCTCCAGCTGAGATCTATCAGCGGCGTGTCATTCCATTACTTCAGTCTACGAAATCAAGTAGTTGCTCAGAATGTCACCTACAAGGTGTCAACCTGAGCGACTTTCTCACAAAAGATCCGAAAGCAACTTTTGCATCGCTGCGAGCGCGTGGCTGGATCGATACCGAACATCCCACCGATTCCAAGTTGTTGCAATTCATCTCCAAGCAACCCGAAACTTCGACAGAATTGATGAATCGGGTCCGTAAAGCGGAACTGGAAGCAATTACCGCTTGGATCGAAGCGTCTGTTCGGGATCCGGAATCGTTGAACATCCCTTTGCCTAACTTGGACGACCTGAATCTCGATGAGAAGTTGATTCAACATACTCGCAAGGATCAAATCGTTTCCAGATTTATCGATGTCGTCTGGTCGCAGTTTGAACGTTGTGCCAATTGCCATTCACCTGACCGCAACGCCAAGCAGGTGGAAAAACACGGCGAGCAAATGAGCTGGATCGTTCCCAATTCACCAGCAGAAACATTGCAGTTGCTCGAAGAACGTAACTTGATTGACTTAGAAACCCCTGCATCCAGTTTGCTAAAAACAAAAGCGTTGGGACAAGACGAGCATGGTGGAGGTGTGAAATTTCCAGTCGACGGACAAACAGACCGTGAGTGGGCAAACTTTCTTATCGACTATGCTTCCATAAAGCGGGCTCGTTACTCGAGTTCTAACGAAATACCGACGTTCAATTCGATTCGCACTTGGCGAAATGGCCTACATTTGCGGCTTAAAGACTTGCAGAACGTTACGGCTGGGCAATACGCCATTATTCGACTGCATCGCATTCTACCCAGCGGAGACGTTGCCGCTGAAGCAGTTGCAATGGGAGAAGGGTATGTGTCCAAAGATGGTTCGAGCTGGAGCACGACGATCATGCTGTTAGAGCCCGCCCATTTTCGACAAAACAATGCGGCAGTGGATTGGGATAAATTGATGCCTGATGCACCGTATCAAGTTCAATGGATCGTTGTCGATAGTTCAAGTCTATCGATCGAAAAGCTTCTGGCAATGCCAGCGTCCAAACGAACCAGAATCGAGTCGCTTTGGAAAGCGGGACACAGCTCTGCCAAGACCATTTCCTTTGAAACATTCCAATAGCTTAATGCCACAACTTAGGCATCGCTTTCGTCAACTTATAAATCTACAAAACTCCAAAGTTAAGACAGGAATATACCGTGAAGCGACTTTATAGAAACACTAATAGCAAACAGCGATCGGCATTTACCTTAGTCGAGTTGTTGGTGGTGATAGCCATCATCGGTGTATTAGTTGGCTTGCTTTTACCTGCAGTACAAGCGGCCCGCGAGGCCGCTCGTCGCATGCAGTGCAGTAACAGTATCAAACAGATTGCGTTGGCAACGATGAACTATGAATCCGCGTACCGCAAGTTCCCAATGGCAGGACGTGTTGATGTTGATTTTTCTGTACAGGCTCGTTTGTTGCCATTTATCGAACAATCCAACTTGAATAATCTTTTGGATTATTCCAAACCTGCTTTTAGTGGCCCCTTTAATGCCAAAGTTCCAAATCCGCTTTTTGCACAAGCATTTGCAACTCCCATCCCAATTTTTTTATGCCCGAGCGATCCAGCGCCATCCACAATCACAATGCAAGTGAATGGAGCACCAGTTACCTATGGCGGTTTAAGTTACATGTTTAGTACGGGGAGCGGTACGGGTACCAATTACGACTGGCGTTGGGTTACCGACGGCATTGTATGCCAAAACACTTCACGAGCTTTTCGCGACATTACCGATGGTACATCAAACACGATCATTGTAAGCGAAACGGTTCGAAGTGTGGGTGATGATATGACACTACCGGCTGGAACATTGCCACGCTTTCCGTATCAATACACTTTGAATGGGTCCGCCGGTGTCAATTCGGCTTTGCAAACAGGACGCGGCTTGAAGCCGTCGGGGAGTCCGTGGAGTGGTTATGTGGACGCAGGTGGCTATATCTCTAATCCGCCCTCCGATGCCATCTGGTCGTCGTTTGGAAGCTGGCGTGGAGGCAACAGCACTGCGATTCGAGGCCGAGGTATTTCGTGGGCTTTTAATGGTTCAATCAATTCGTTGACCAACGGATATCAAGCCCCCAATAGTCGCACGCCCGATTTAGTCACGCATCACACAGGCTTCTTTGGCCCTCGCAGCTATCATAATGGTGGTGCGAACGTAGGGCTT
>JBILTA010000192.1:0-8655 GCA_044371785.1 Pirellulaceae bacterium
TTCCGAACCTCAGGGAGATATTGCCACGCCGAACCTTGTACAACTCGAATCACAGTTAACTTGTTGCCCGGGACAGGTACAATTTGCAGTGCGGCGTTGTACTGGGAATTGACACAAACTCGTCCATTGGCCGCCCGTCGCACCTCGTCTTCAACGATACTCCACTTCCCCTCAGGGCCATCTGGTATCCCAATAATCAAGTGGTCTGCGAAGACGGTGGCGTTGCTCTTTGAGTCCGCCTCACCCCACGCAGGTTGCGTCTCTTGTACGACATGCATCAGTTTGGTTCGCAGGTCTCCGGCATCCTCTTCATTTTCGAGAACTTCACACATGATTTCGGGCAAGCTGAGTTCTGATAAATTCGTAAGAAAGAACTGTTCGAATTCGCTTTTCACCTTTTCGTATAACGGACCCTTGGCACAGATTTGTTGATACCACTTGGAACGCTCTTCAACAGATATCCTCTGAACTAGAGTCCGCATATCAGGACAGAATCGCTGAAAGAGCAAGTGATCCATCGCGCGTGAACCAATATCGATTTCAACTTGAGATTTCTCCGTATGCGAACGATTTCCTGCTGCATTTGCTCGCTGGAGCTCCAGCAAGTCCTGCAACACCTCTTCGCTTGAAGAAATCGATTTCTGGATGGCCTCCCGCCTTGTAACGCATTCAGCAACCAATTGAAGAAACAAGTCACAACAAGCTTGGCCCGAAATCGAGTCAACCTCCCCTTCGTATAGTGACTTGAGGCAGCCGATGATTTGATCCTGTTGGAGTCCGGACTTGGTCCAGCCGCGAAACCACTTTCGATTCATTCTTTCGAGTTGCTGGTTAAGGCTTGAATTTAATGGTTCGATGTTCTTGCGGAACAGATCGCACTTTTTCGTTGCCACAGACCGAATCTCATCGATTCGATTTTCAAAGGTTTGAAGAAACGCGACACCCGCCACCAAACCGCCGTTGGCAATAATGACTGCCAACTCACTTTCGAGAGAATCAACCAGCTTCTTTTGGAGAGTGGAACGAGTATTTGAGATAACTTCAAGAGCTTTGGGTATCCACTCCTTGGCAATTTGTGAACGAACGGAAACTGCAGCCAAAACGAAGGCAGCATCGTTCAAACGCTTTACCTGTGTCCCATTCTTCAAGCGGAAAAGACTACGGCTCTTCGCTTCGAACGAAACGGTAGCAACCCGGCGGAAAGTTTCCTGTAGGCCACTGTCCTTTAAAGAAGCGATATCTTTTGTCGGAGCAATCAACCATGACTCCGCTTTCGCTGAGCCTTGACTTGAACTCTCTCCGATGGCTTGCGATTGAATTAGCTTTCTTGTCGCCGAAGCCGCGCAAAACAGAGAAACACGCTGCGTGTCCAGGCATACGGAACTTGCGCCAATACTGGAAACATATCGAGACTTCTTATCGTCTTCGGTCAGATTCAAAGTTGCCGCATTTGCGTCAAACATTTCCAAAATATCTGCCATTTCAGGCTCACAGATGATCGTTGAGAGGTACTCGACCAACGTGGAAACAATCACTTCTTTGGACAGATGCTTTCCTTTGCAATTCTTGTTTCCTGCAACGAGGACCTGCCTTGCAAAACCCGCTCCTAGCAACAACGTTTCTTGGTCATCAGCTCCTAAATCGATTTCGTGTCGTGTTCCATGGCCCGCCATAAAGGCGTCGACCTCCCTAAGGGCTGCATAACCGTTGGCTTTCGTTCGATTCCAATGCTCAGGCATCTTCTTCAGTGTATCCTCGAAAGCAGAGGGCATAACAAGAATTGGAACAATCTCAACCTTCATACCAGACGTCAATTGCTTTAGTAGAGCAATAAGCTGGAGGAAGATTGAAGATCCTGAACCACCGCATACGGAAGAAATCACGTAAACCTTGAGATCCTCGCGAATGCGTGTGGAATTGCCAACCTTCAATTGACGATCCAATACCGCCTGCAAATTGTTGATTTGCTGTAAGACCTCTTGCAGGACGTTTCGCACGTACATTGCTTCCGCCAAGAATCCATGTGCTCCATGCAAACGGACCGCGGAAGCCTGCTCCGCTAAATCAGCCAGAAATTTCTCGATCATGGCCGCAATATCCGGATGATCCAACTCGAAACGGTTATGGAGTTTTTGATGCTTATCCGGATTCTCGATCGCATTTCGAGCCCGTTGCAAGTTGAGGAACTGAAACTCGTTGTCATCGAGGATCGTTCCAGCTCGAGCGCTTTGGTCGGTATCAAAGCAACGGTAGAGTGCGAAGCTATGTCCGTTACGATTTCTACAGCTTCTCTTGATTCCATCCACGATGCCGACCGCAGTCGTTCCACACCCGAAAATGAGATAGGGACGAATGGTTTTGACACGCTCGCTTTGGGCTTCCGACTCTGAAATCACTCGCGAATCTTGAAAAAGCTGCTCTCTAAACTCTCTCTTCAGCTGCTGATTACGAAATCGTGGCTTCAAGCCATGACTATCTTTTCTTGGTGCCCCGTTACTGGTGTTGGTTTCCATGTTTGATCCCCGTGCGAATGAAAAGTGATTTTTGCGGATGTCACCGACTTAGGCTTCCACAAATACAAAAGGCAGTTTCAAATTCTTGAAACTGCCCCTATCACGCGATCATCAGCTTTCCTCAGAAACTTTTTTCAACAACACATACCCTTGCAAGTACCTCATTATGAAGTGGTGGCTGTCTCGAAACACAGTGTGTACTGGTCTAAATCAGCGGCCTGATTAGCGGTTAGGCTATGACGAGTCTCACCTTCCTCGTTGTCGATTAGTACATTGTAGGACACCTCATCACCCGCCCCATCTGTAGAAGACAACCTCAACATTGCTCCGTCTGGCAGCGAAAATGAGTAGGTCGGCTGAGTACCGTCACAGAAGTAACAGACCCGAGCCAACGGATTGTCTTTGGGTGTCAGAACCAATTCACCATGGATGCAACGAGCAAGGTGAGCCTCTTTCCGTTTACTCAACAAAGAGATACCGAACCAAGTGGAAAAAGCCATTCCTACCAAAATCGGCAGTTGCCAAACCAAATTTTTCAGCCAAACCGGTGTCGGAGCGGCAACTCGAACCGCATTTCCATGCCAAGTTTTTGGTGCAAGTTTCGAAGTCGCCGGCGAGTACACCGTGATGATCGGATAGAACTTACCTGCTTTTTGGTAGACATGCTTCAGGTTCTTCAGGTCTGCGAATCTTAGCTTGGCACTACCATCCCCTGGATCTAACTCCCCATATTCAAAGTCCCCCGAGCAACGGTTCAAGAAGACCACCTCCAATGGGCTGACTCCTTCGACCATTTCCTGATCAAACTTCGCCTCTACTGGAACCCAGCGACAATCGATCTCGACTTTCTGTGAACTGCGACTCTCGCCTCCAGGACCTTCCACGATTTGAACGATTTCTACAGTCCCAGGCTGATGGGTCATAAATCGTGTTACTAACCCATTCTTCGAAGACTCCGTAACGCAGCCCACTGGATCCGCAATCAATTCATAACGAATGGTATCAGTCACTCCAGTACTGCTGTCTGTCAAAATGATCTCTTCTCCCTCAATTGGCTTCTTAGATGCAACCACAAAGCCTGAAAGCGGGGCAGGTGGCAAGGGAACCTCGATGGACCTCGTAGTCGTCCGGCTCTGTCCAAACCGATCCCGAATCGTTAGCTCGAACGTCAGTTCACCGTAGCCTGCAATTTCATGCGTTAACTCCAGTTCTTCCGACATCAATTCACCGTTCACATACCATTGGTATTGAACAATATTCTCATCTTGGTTCAGTACTTTGGCTTGCAGCAATCCACCAGGCGCTAACTCCCCTTCAGCAAGCAAATCAAAGTTAGGTTGCTGAATTCCTGGAAGCTCAACCTTAACGACATGCTTTAAACTTTTCGATTGAGCATACTGGTCCTGGACTTCCAACTCGAAGACGTGCTCACCCGGCTCAGTTGCATCATAACGCAACTCGCTTTTATCGCTTCTAAATTCAGGATGGTCATGAATACGCCATTTGTAAGTCAACTCTTTGTTCTCTGGTGAAACATGGAGTTGTATGGGATGTCGATAAGCAACCTGTTCTGAGCCGATGATTTTCAAATCGGGCAATGGTGGCTTCACCACCTTCAGGGTTGCTTGCCTGGTCTTGCGATTTCCCGCCTGATCCGTTGCCACCAGGGATATTAACGATTCACCTGGCTTCTTTGGTTCCCATTGCACGCTCGCGCCTCGCATTGTGGTTCCGTCTGGCATACTCCAATCAAACTGGAGTCCACCCTTGTCTGTTTCAGCCATACATAGAACGGGCTTTCCCAGCACAACTTCTGCTGGTTCCAACATAATTCGAGGGACATCCCAGGGAGGAGCTACTACTTGAATCGTTTCCGATGCAGATTCCTGCCGTCCGTCGCGAGCAATTACGGTGAATTGAGCATGGTAAACACCGGGCTGTTGAAAACGATGCTTGATTCTCTGCTGTGACTCTTTGGGATCAAGCTGCACAACCTCTCCGTCATTCATATCCAGAATGGCAGCGACCAATTTGCCAGAGGATGAGATTTTAAATTCCACTTCATCTCCGATTCTGACTTCACGCTTCGATACGGTAATGCCCGCTCGAATCGGGCTAAGGTCTTCGGCATCAACCGCTTTTACCACCCGAATTCCTGCTCCCTGGAAATCGCTTTTCACGTTGGAAGCAAGGTCAAAGCCGATAGTTACCCAGTCGATCGTCAGTTCCTTCTGTATCAAACTGGAATATTTTTCGATAAGCTTGCCATGTGTGAAGAGTGGATTTTTCTCCATATCTTCACCGTCGCTAAGAATAACGAGTCGCACACGTGATGAACCTTGTTCGATGAGTTGCTTGGCACGCGCAAGTTCTGCATCTGCGCTGCTCCATAAATGCGTAGATCCCTTTCGACTGGTAATCATCGTATCGAGGGTTGTCAGCAACTTCTCACGCTCAGCGCCTGAACCGATGACATCGTCTAGGATTTCTTTACGCTCATGATCGAAGATCGTGACAATCAGTCGTTCATTCTCTGGTAATTGTTGAACCAGCTTGATAAGCCTGCCTTTTACCTCTTCGAGTTTGGATTTTCGAATCAGTTCAGACTGGACGGTAACCGGCAATGGATCGTTCATGGAGCCACTGACGTCGATTAGAAACAGGAAAATTTCAGGCGGAGTATTGGACTCCACGAAATTTCGTGAATCTTGGGTTTGGCCGTTAAGCACGGAAGGACATAGCAAAAATGATAGTCCAATGTATAGCGACGTCATCCGAATCCATCTTGAGAACATATGAGTACCCCCGTGAACAGACAACTTGAAAACCAATCTCACCATTCACGAAAAGGCAGTTAGAAAAAGGAGCATTTAGGTTTTCAACGAGTTTTCACGGGAAAGCCTGGCGAGAAACCTTTCCGTAACCGCAAAAACTTCTGCGGCGAATTTTAGGAATTCTCCTGAGCTTCGATCGATCTACCCTGGCGTGACTGCCTTTCAAATAATGGAGTGCGAATTTCTGTTTTGTCTCCTTTAGGTGGTCCCAGTTAAGTAGAGGTGCCGAAGATGTCTCGATTCACAAACCTAGTAATTTTCTTTTCATTATGTTTGCTTACTGCCTCGTTCTCGATGATGGCTCAGGCCCAGGACATGTTGATCCTAGCATTCGAGGATTCGATTACTGAGCAGGGGAAGAAAGTTGACTGTGAGCTTTACTACATATTCGTTGGCGACGACAACGCCCTAGATAGGGGTGTCATGTTGCAGGTTGTTCGCTTTGCGAACCGTCCAAACGAATACGGATTGAGTCGTGCTCGCTTTCATTTCACCAAGCCCCTATCGGTGGTACAGATCGATTGGGAACCTCAGGCGGGTGAGCGGGTCGGTTCGGTTGAGTCGGGCAGAATTCTAAAAGATGGCCCGAAAGCGACGAGATACATCTACCAAGTGCTTGAACACTCGACGGATGCGTCCCAAGAGGGAGTTAAGAATCGTGTTAGGGTCGTTCGGTTCGATTCTCTTCCGCAATACGTTAAGGACGCCTGCCTACCTACGATGATCTCTCGCTTAACACCGGAAGAACAACTTCAAATTCATCGCCTGCGTGCTGAACAAATTGAAACGAATTACAAGATAACTGAAATGTATCTTGACGCACTAAAGTAAACAATCGCGGAGTAAAGATCAAAGAAAACACTTTGCCGATCGAACTTTTACATACTCTAACGGTCCCATTGGAGATAAACCATGTCTACGATAGAAGTCACGGATCAGAGAGAAATCGATTCATGTGACAAACTGCGTTCTGAACGCATATCAGCCATTTTGCCGCAAAGACATGATAGTCTTGTGCTCGCAGCCAATATCGATCGCGAAGTATCCAAACTTGCGCAAACAGGTCGGTTCTTCATGCACTCCGCAACCTGTATTGATCGTGGTTGTGGCTGCAATTCGAATTCAAGTGTACTCACTACTGCGTTTGCGCGAGCAGTGCACAAGTACGCGGATGTTCCAATCTTCGCCGTATGCAACGACCTTTACGCTGAGATGTTTACGCCTTTGGCAGCACGTTTGACAACATCCAATCTGGCCGCGCGATATATCACATATCAGATGTCATGCGATTCATTTGTTCGGCAACTTGCTCCTCCTCAATCCGTGGACATGGTCTTCTCCAATGCTGTGGTCCATTGGCTAGACGCTGGGGAAATGCAAAGGCCAGGAAAGAGCGGCGACTGCTCCCTGAGTTCAGTAGCTGCTCTTCAGTGGTCTCAATTACTAAAGTCGGTTGAAAATGAACTGAAGGGCGGCGGAAAGCTCGTCATCTCGTTTATTGCCGCCAGAGATGCATGGCATCAGATTCATCACTCACCATTGATATTGCTGGAGCGAGCTATAGGGGAGGTCTTTCATTTACACCCGAGTAACTTTGCTGAACTGGGGAATCCACTGCCCATCTATTTGCGCACCGAGGAGGAAATCAAGGCACCCTTCTTAGCGGTAGGGAGTCGCCTTCACTTAGATATCTGTCGGCTCGAATCGGTTGATTGCCCTTTTGTACCGTTGTTGTTAAACGGAGAAACAGAGCAATATGCAACTGCCTACACTAACTTCATTCGAGCATTTAGTGAGTTGGCTCTACGCCGCTGGCTCGAAACCTCGGGGGTCGTGCGGAGAGCACCGAAAGAGGAACTGGACGGCAGGGTAGCTCAAGTCTACAACAATATTCGAACTCGAATCCTTTTGTCACCGCAAGAATGGACGATGCAAAAATGTCGGGCCACGTTAGTCGCAACTCGATTATGAGATTCGATTTCGGCCTCCGCATGGCTCATGACCGTCTCGATAAACGGCAGCTCGTTCAAAATGAAACACAGGGACGGCATGGGCCTTTTCGCACTGCAATATAGAAAGAAGCAGCATTGCCCGTGTGCTGAAATACTGAAAATTCCCCACGACTCCCTTCCAGTCGCGTACAATCAGCTATGAAGATCGGATCGCAAAACAGTTTCGCCGAGGCAATCCCATCCAAATTACATACCATGAATAAACCGAATAACGAAATCAAAGGAAGGGGGACGGGTGAAAGTCCGAAGAATCGATTTGAAAAGATTCAGATCGAACTCGATGTCGAAGCAAGTATAGGGGACGACGATGACGGCAACACTCGTGGCCCTAAGACAGAATTCTTTGATGACTTAAGCGAAACGGTTATCACTGAAAACAACAGTCCTGATATCCCATATCGCTGGAGCATCAATCCGTATCGCGGCTGCGAACATGGTTGCTCGTATTGTTACGCGCGACCGTATCACGAGTTCCTCGGCCTCAATGCGGGTCTCGACTTCGAACAAAAGATCATTATTAAACAAAGAGCTCCTGAATTAGTTCGGCAATGGATTTCAAAACCAAAATGGACCGGCGAGAGACTCGCGCTTTCAGGTGTGACGGATCCTTATCAACCTGTCGAAGCAAAACTAAAAATCACGCGCCAGATTTTGGAGATCATGCTGGAGACTCGACATTGCGTCACTGTGATCACCAAAAATGCGCTGATAGCGCGAGACATTGATCTTCTCAGCGAACTCGCCAAACAGTCTCTCACGGGGATCGCGATCAGCATCACGACCCTGGATACCGATCTCGCACGAATCATGGAACCTCGTACTTCATCTCCCGCAGCCCGATTTCGCACAGTGGAGAAGTTGAGCAGCGCAGGAATTCCCGTTCATGTGAATTTGGCGCCCATGATACCAGGCCTCAATGATCACGAATTGCCACAACTCATTCAAGCTGCAGCTGAGCATGGCGCCGTTTCAGTTGGCATGCAAATCGTTCGCTTACCAGGGGCGGTCGCTGATATATTTGCGAACTGGCTTGACAACTACTACCCCACACAAAAAGAAAAGATACTCAACCGAATTCGCGCGACACGCGAAGGAAAACTCAACAACACTGATTTCAAATCTCGCATGCGTGGTTCGGGCATCCTCGCCGACAGCATCCTGCAAACATTCAAGATCTGGGCCAAACGCTGCAAGCTCGACGGAGGCATGCCGAAACTCGACGAGACTTTATTTAGGCCACCTTCGGGGCAAATGAGGTTATTTTGAGATGTCGGATACCTGCAGCGGCCCGAAGCG
>JBILTA010000193.1:0-8623 GCA_044371785.1 Pirellulaceae bacterium
TATCGTATCTGACAATCCGTGTGGCGGCCTGTCACGATTCCGCTTCTACCCATCACTACGAATCCGATTTTCGTAAAACGCTTCTTCCCGACAAGAAATCTTGAATACCCATCCCTCACAACAGCGTTCCCTTAGACAATTCGCACAAATCGTTCTTCTTGGTTCCAGCGTTCGAGCGATGGCACAGTCTTGTGCACAACTGAGGTCTGCTGCCGATTGGATTTCAATTTGGGCTGTCGATCAATTTGCTGATCGAGATTGTATTGAGGTTGCCGCAAAGGTCAGCCAACTCGATTTGGCTGACGTCTCTTTGGACTTATTCACTGATACTGAAGATGCTGTATCCCAGGAACTCCTATTTCTGCCAGGGGGTGGAACGGAGAACCACTCCATGCTTATTGAACAAATTTCTGCCACTCAAGTTTGGTGTGGTATCGTGGGCGAACCGATAAGGTCGCTGCGTGACCCAACCACCTTGCTTAATGTGGCTCGACAAGCGGGCTTATGTGCCCCTTTGACGCACTCCCATAAAACACATCCCGACCGGCAAAGTTTCGCTAAACAGCAGATAGAATTAGGCAAGAATATTCAGTGGCTCTGGAAATCCTCCGAGAAAGGGGGAGGCCTGGGCGTTTCGGATGTTCGTTCCGAAACGGAAATTGACTATTTTTTCTCACAAACTGGAGCGGGCTATCTTCAACAGCTTATCCCTGGGGCCCCGTACGGCGCAACTATCATCATTTCTTCTAATGGAAGAGCGGAGATTATCGGTGCTTGCCGGTTACTGACAGCATCCGATGTCGTGGAGCGAGTGGATTTTGCGGGGTCCATGTCTAACGCCTTCATTCGGCAGGTCATCACATCGCATAAACAACGCGATGACTTTCCCTATCTCTTTGCAGGAGCACTGGGGCCATGCCAACTACCTGATGCCGTAAGACAGCAACTTCTGAGTTTTGCGGAGATGTCTTATGTTGAGTTTGGCATCAAGGGTTGGTTCCAAGTCGACTTCATTCTCGATGACAATAATCAAGCCTGGGTATTGGAAGTGAATCCACGCTGGTCTGCTACGATGGAGATCTATGAGCGATCCTTGGGAATCTCACTCACCGCCGCACATCTTCGAGCTTGGGAAATTGAAGTACCTGAATTCATTCCGAACTCAAGAGCTTGTGGTCAGGTGTGTTGGAAAGATGTAGTTTATGCGGAATCTGATTTTTTGTGGACCGAAGCACATCAACAGCGAGCCGCAAAATTGAATAGGGAGCAAATTGCAAAGGCGGGTTGGCCTCTAATCGCAGATATTCCCGATGGACAACAATCCTTTGCCCCTGGAATGCCCATCTTCTCATTGATTGCAACGGGTCGAACAGAGGCGGAGTTGCAAAAGCAACGTCAAAACGCACGCCATATACTGCGACAATAACTCTCCCAAAGTTGACGCAAGAATCTGTAACGATTGTGACGATAAAATCAAAGTTACTGAGTGTGGACATTGCTTGCCACGTCAGTGAAAGGGCTTTTTGGCAGGGGGTGCCTCATGTCTTTTCGCTTATGCCACAGTGCATTGGCTGTGATTTTATCTTGTGGATTTGTTTCCTCGGCGGTAGCTGCTCCGCAGCAACCCGTTGTTCCTGGAACAGGCATCGAGCTGCCGCAGGTAGCAGATGATTTTGAGGATCCCAAATGGAATTATGTTCCAAAGAATCCCAAGAGTACTGAAGACATCAACGAAAACCAGGCTCAGCCTACTGGCGTGAGTACCAACGGACGCTGGTACGAGGGTATCAAACGCGGTCATCCCGACGAAGTGCGTCGCGTTCCAACACCGCCAGGTGGTTTGGAAGGTAGCACGGGTGCATTGATGATGCGTTCGTTGTTTACGGGCATACCAAGCCGTCCCAGCAACACCGTCCATCAAGACGATTTTGTAGCGAACGTACAGTATCGACTCAAAGGTCCTATTGCTGTTTCGCAAACTCCATCGATAACCACGCGCGTATATTTGCCGCCGATCGAAGAATGGGAACCACGTAATGGACCTCATTTTGGCTTCCGTGCCGCAGTAGAAACGACTGCGATGAAAGAAAAGAAGACCTTTCTATTTAGTTCATCGGCCGAAGAAAACGAAGTTTATTGGCCCGGTTTATTTATTGTAAAAGAGAGCAAAAAAGTCGACGGTCAAGTCGAACATTACGCCCATTTCCGAATTCGGGCAGGTCGTAACGGGGCTGACATGAAAGGTCCCAGTATCGAATCGACGGGCTGGTGGACACTCGGAATGTCCTTCACTCCAGACGGTATGGTGCATTACTACGCACGCCCTGGCATCGAGGACCTAACAGCGGAAGATTACATTACTTCCCAGTTTCCTTACGGTTATCGCTGTGAAAGATTCCGAACCTTCTTTTACAATGTAGTCAATGGAGACAACGGCAAGACCTGGAGCACGGCGTGGATCGTGGACGATCCTAAGGTCTATGTCGGAAACAGTGGTGGTCGTGTCGCCTCAGGTCGTACAACAACAAAGTCGACGAAGCGTTAGAAGTATTCACCACCTTGAGTGAGATGCCAGGGATGATTCGTGGATCCCTACATCGAAAGGGAGCAGGTGGTGAACAAAACTGATAATGGCGGTAGCCAATCCGCCGCATTCGATATTCGCAAATTGGTATTAGGTGCGGTCTTCTCTCAAATAGAAAACTGCACGCATGAGAAAGACATCATCGAGCTAGCTCTGGCAGAAGGCCTAAGTTCGCTGGGCGGAATGTCGCTGCGATGGTATCGTCAAGAGTTCCGACAATGGAAGATGGTCGGTGGTGTAGGGCTGGGGGGCACTACACCATTGACTCCTCTTCTTGATTCACACTCGAGTCCCATCCTTCTTGAAAATGGATACTGGGAACTCTTCTCGATCCCTTTTCTACCACAGGAAACGCCACAGTTTTTAGTGGCTGCCTGGAATCAGACACCAACACTAAATCAGCTAGAATCTGGCCGCATTATTGCTGAAACAGTTCAAACTGCGATTCAACTCTTTCGAACTCGCGAACGACTTAAACAGCGGGCAGACTTGTTATCTATCTTGTTTGCAGAGGCGAGCGCTTGGCATCTTCACCAAGATACGCCACGCATGCTGGAGAAATTTGCGCGCGTATTGACCACAGCCCTACGTGCTGATCGAGCGAGTTTGTTTTTGTGGGATCGTCCAGCGAAACAGCTCATCGGCTATCCTGCATTAGGCGTGGAAGGTGGTGAACTGCGAATCCCAGACAAGGCTGGCATTGTCGGCGCGGTATTGCAGAGCCAACAAGCCAAACGCTGGGACAGCGGCGATCCGGAATCTGAAGTCAATCGCCGCATTGACCAACAAACTGGTTATCATACGCAGTCGTTGGCTGCAGTTCCGTTGACCGATAGTCGCGGACACGCGCTAGGTGTATTGGAGCTCATCAATCATCAGTCGGGAACATTTTCACTCGCTGATGAAAGTGTTTTGTTAGAACTGGCGAAGCCTATATCCATGATTCTTGAGGGAATCAAAACCATCGAAGGCCTGACAAAGACCCGCGATTATTGGGTGTCGGCTGAACAAGAACGAATTCGGATTATAGGCCAATGTTCAGCAATGGAAGCTGTCCGTCAAATGACATCGCGAGTCGCAGCAACCGACTTGGCCGTTATGATTCTGGGAGAAAATGGAACGGGTAAAGAAGTCATTGCTAAAACCGTTCATCTGCAAAGCGAGCGTCGAACTCAACCATTTGTGGCTGTGAACTGCGCGGCCATCGCGGAGAGTTTACTGGAAAGCGAATTGTTTGGTCATGAAAAGGGAGCGTTTACCGATGCCATCGCCAGTCGCGCCGGAAAATTCGAACTCGCTACCGGTGGCACATTGTTTCTCGACGAAATTGGTGACATGAGCCTCAATGGCCAAAGCAAATTGTTGCGAGTTCTGGAAGAGAAAGTGGTCGTACGAGTCGGTGGTTCGACACCGATCTCAACGGATGTCCGCGTCATCGCAGCCACCAATCAAAACTTGGTTGAACTTGTGGCGAAAAAGCAGTTTCGCGAAGATCTTTTTTTTCGGCTCAATGTGGTTACTCTACGTTTGCCTCCGCTGCGGGAACGTGGCGAAGATGTTTTAGAATTGGGGGATTTTTTCCTCGATGGCTTTTGCGCCAAGATTCGCCGCAGTCGACCGCGTTGGAGCGAATCAGCTAAACAGAAGATGCTTCAATACCATTGGCCTGGTAACGTTCGTGAACTGCGTAACATGATGGAACGCTTGGCGTATCTTCAAGTGGGTGAAGAAATTCAAGCGAACGATTTGGATTTTAGCTTACAGCGTCCAGATAATTCACTTCAACCCCATAGGCTGGGACCAGGTGCTGTATCGGCGCTCGACATCGATAAGTCACTCGCCGAGGTTACCGACGACTTTCAAATGCAGGTCATTCAAGCTCACATTGAAGCGGCCAATGGTAATATTTCTGCAGCAGCACAGTCGCTCGGCCTGCATCGCTCCAATTTATACCGCAAGATGCGTCAATTGGGGATGCAAGTCGAGGATTGATGATGTCTCAGACGCGGGCACTTGGATGATCTTTGTGCATCCACAAGCCGAGCCCTGGATCCTTGATAAAATAGAAGCGTTCTCCGTCTGGCGTTGTATGCCAACCGGTATCAATGTTTGCAACTTGATAACGTTCACTCATCGCTACATGGTCTGCATACTGATAGCCCACGCTTTCGACTTCCGCGCGGGTTAATGGACCGGGTGCATAAAAAACTGTAAATCGATTCTCGGAAGAGCCATGGATGAGGTGAGCGGCCGCGGAGAGGTTATTGCGCAACTCGGGATACCTCTCGACTCGCTCGAGGATCTCAGGAGTGGTGCGATAGCCATGGGCTCGAATAAGTCGATCGATTTCGGGATCTTCTCCGAACTCTTTAACGCCAGGGGCAATAATGATCAGCTTACCGCCAGTAGCAACGGCCATTCGCGTACGATAGATGGCTTTGTTTGCCAACCAGGTTCGACGGTATTTGGCGGGATTCATCGTCACGACAACAGTTTGCGGTGCTTCATCGAGTCGGGTGCAATTCACTTCGGCTGCGAGTTTACCTGCTTCGAAGAAAACATCATGATCCATTCCGATGTAAAGGCCTCTGGTCATCTTTCGTCCATCGGGCAACGATTCGATAACGGTTTGAATATAGACGATCGGCATCTTTTGACAGAATAGCTCGGAAGCTCGATTGAGCACTTTTCGGAGTGGTGTATCGCAGCGTCCCATGATGCGTTCCATACCATACAGGGCACTGAGATAATGGCTTTCGTTGATCCCAGCATAACCACCGGTACCCACAAAAATATTCTTGTTGTAATTGGCCATACCGATGACTTCGTGTGGAACCACTTGTCCAATGGAGAGCATCAGGTCATGGCCGCCGTTGACTAACAGCTTATTGACCTGTGCCGGCCAGGGGTGATCATAAATCCCTTCCGTAACCTCTTTGACAAAGGACGCAGGGACCTCGCCTAAAGTGATTACATCTTCGCGCCATCGATGGGGACGAAAAAGCTCTAGGGGTACTCCAGGAAACATATGGGTTAGTTCTTCTTCATCCATGGGAGCATGAGTCCCCAGGGCTGGGAGAATATCCTTGATCTTGCTCCCCAAAAGTTCATAGAACATGGTCGTGATTTCACCCGCTCGCGAATCGAATCGCGTATGGTCGGGGGGAATGACCAGTACATTTTTGCACTCTCCTCGTTCCGCTTGGTACTTGTTCAACGCCTCGATGAGGCCAGTTCTTAGGTCGTCGGCGGTAAGTGCTTCTGTGCGGGATCCGCGTGCGTAGAGCAAGGTCATGACATTCCTTCAAAATCGCGAAAATGGCGTTCCAAATGAGCGGATTAAGTCCGAAAATCGGCGATAAATTGGCCAAAATCGGTACACGAGTGAACAAATTTAGCGTCTAGCGCCCACGAATTGCTCCCCTTGAGCCTCTAATCGTATAATGTTGTGGCATGTTGTAACAGCCAAGCGCATTGGGATCTCCTCCGCAGGAACACCCCCACAGGGACGACCAAATCATGCATCGATACTGGATTCAACCGACCTCATGTCACGGTGTTTGGCTAGCCGTCATGTTTGTCGTTAGCTTTGCATTTTCGCTCCGTGGCGACGAAGACAAATCCGCTGTAAACAAAGCCCCGGACGTTCAACTCCCCGTGGGTTATATCGTCAATGTTCCTTTGCCGCTTACAGGCGATGCAGATGAACGAATCATTTCTCAAATTCGTTCCATTGTCGATCAACCTAAAGATTCTCCTATTCGGCCGGTCGTTGTTTTGCATTTCAAGGCGGCTCCGAAAACGGAGATCGGAAATGTTGCAAGCGAACCCAAAGCAGCGAACCAAGTTGCTCCCATCGGCAACGGCAGCAGTTTTGAGCGGGCGTTGAGCTTGGCCAGATTCTTAGCCAGCCCAGATGCTGCTGGAATCAAGGCGGTCGCTTTTTCAACCGATCCCGTAGAAGGCCATGCTCTGTTGCCGCTTCTAGCCTGCGAACAGATGATCTTGGGGTCCAACGCCTCTTTAGGTAACGTCGTTCCTGGTAAAGCGGTAGATGATGAGACCGTGAGCTCCGCGTATCAACAAATCGTCAAAAGACGCCGCTCCATTCCAGAAGCCGTTATGAACGGAATGCTAAATCCCGCAGCCGGCGTCTATCGATTGGAGATGGTCAATGGCGACATCCAATATGTGAATTCTACGCTTCGTGAGCAAATGCGTGAGAAAGGTGAATTGTGGAATGAATCAGAAGTTGCCAAAGCTGGCAATACGTTTCGACTCAATACGCCTAAGCTGTTGGAATTGAAATTGATTCAAGGCACTGCAGATTCATTCGAGGATATCGTCGCCGTTTTGCAATTAGCTGGAATCCCACAGGATGCCGCAACCCCCTTAGGCAAGCTGAAGGGTGTGATAGTCAATGTCGAAGGGCACCTGCATTTACGACGTGTTGCCACTCTGATTCATGGTATGCAAAAAGCGATTGATGCTGGGACAAACTTGATCGTTTTCCGAATCAATAGCGAGGGTGGCTCAGTGGCCTCAAGCTTGCAACTGTCCACGTTTATTGCAAACCTCGATCCTACCAAAGTTATGACGGTTGCTTACGTGGATGGTAATGCGCGGGGTGATGCCGCTTGGGTCGTAGCCGCTTGTCGCCAACGGTGGATGGGAAGCGCAGCGCTGTGGGGTGGGGCAGGAGAAGCAACCATCGGATTAAAAGAACTAGAAGAAGCTCGTAAACCTTTGGATGAACTTTCCACTCGTAGCAAAATCGATCTTTCGACACTTTACGCACTCTCCACGCCCGATGCTCCGATCGCAACCTACCGCCATAAATTAGACGGCCGCAAAGAACGCTTCACACCCCCAGTCTTGCAAGAGCGAGCTGACCGCGAACAATGGGAAGAAATAGCAAAAATGGATTGGAAAAGTGGCATCAAAGTCACTGAAGCGTTTAATGAAGGCCTCTGTTTAGGTGAACTAAAAGCAATCGATGACATCGGCACCAAACTAAAATTGGATCAGCCTCTTAGCACATTGCAGTTACCCTGGTTGGAAATGCAAATGCAACGGCTCGCTAATTCAGGTCTCCTAAAGAGTCTGTTACTCATGATTGCCATTTCCGCCTTGATGTCCGAACTGGGCACTCCAGGCTTGGGTGTTGCAGGTTTCGTAAGTTTGATTGCTTTCTCGGCTTACTTCTGGTTACAGATGTTCAATGGTACGCTTGCGTGGCTAGAGATCATACTGTTCGTCGGTGGAGTCGTGTGTTTGCTGGTCGAATTTACGGTGCTGCCAGGTTTTGGAATCTTCGGAGTTGGTGGGATCATTATGTTGGGTTCAGCGTTGGTGTTAGCGAGCCAAACATTTGTTCTCCCCACAAACTCCTATCAATTGGATCGCTTCTCCTGGAACCTACTTGGCATGGCAGTTATCGCCGCCAGTGTACTGGTGGCTGCGTTCGTTTTCCGCAAAGAAATTGAACGGGTCTTGAAAGGAAGAGAAATTGCTTTGCTTCCCGCCGGCACCTCTGATCTGGCGGAATTGGAACGTAAAGAATCGATTGTTGACTGGGATCATTTGCTGAATCAAGAAGGCTTAACCGTAACGCGACTCCTCCCTTCCGGAAAAGCCCGCTTTGGAAACCAACTGATCAGTGTGATGAGTGATGGTGAAGTGATTGACGCTCAACAACGAGTTCGCGTTATCTCGGTTCGGGGCAATACGGTTATGGTGGCAGTTGTTGCATAACCCCACAATTATGAGTCAACCTAACATCATTTATTCATCGAGAGTGTAGAAACGGTAGTTCATGTCAGCACCTTGGTGGATTGTCACCTTAGTTTTTGCAGCAATATTTTTGCTCATCTTGGATCTACTTATTCCAAGTGCGGGAGCTTTGCTGCTGCTGTCATTGATTTCCGCCATATCTGCCATCATCATTGCGTTTCAGTATGACTATTACTGGGGCATGGGAACTCTGATCACCCTTTTCGCAGCGACACCTTGGATTCTTTTTTTGGCTATTAAGATTTG
>JBILTA010000776.1:0-2648 GCA_044371785.1 Pirellulaceae bacterium
ATAAAGGAATGAGTCCAGTCAACTTGCGACTGAAGCGATGTCCACATTTCGGTTGTCAAGCGGTCAGTCATCTACGGGCTCTCCAGGCAATCGACTTGGTGAATCGGGATCGGGGGACTTTCGTCTTGGGTTGGGTTTCTTTGTATCGGTTTCATACCTGTGTTGGTGGAAGTCGTGGCCTCGTTCTGATACTCCATATTGACGATGAGCGTTGCCATGCTGGTCGTACGTTGTGGCAGTCTTCACATTGCCGTCGGGATGATACGACTTCTTAATCGAAAATGGACTTGATTGGTTGGAATGTTCGTAAGCGCCTTTGCCTTCCCAATACTCCCGATATTTCCTCATTTCGGGAGTCTCCAAAATCTTCTCCATCGCCTCGTCGATTTCACTTTCATTGTACAGACTCTCACCTTTGTCGTTTTTCTGGCTTCGCAACAATTCTCGCAATTCGTCTGGGCTTTTTCCTTTTCCGTCTGCATAGAGTTTTCGCAAGTCTTTGATAGTTTCTTCGCAGACCGTGATGTTATGCACCAGCACCCCAACATCGCCGACGGCATAGTTATGATGGCCGATGATGCTGAGGTTACTGACGGGGAAGGCGTCGTCGAAGCGTTGACGGATCTCGGTGATGAGAGCGCGGGTGCCAGAGCGAGTAATGATGCAATCGCCAGCGCGGAGTTCATGCGAATTGACCCAGCGACCAGGGAGCGAATGACCTTCGTCTTCGTGTTCCTGCAATTCACGCGGCTTCGAACGCTCCCGAAGATCGCGTCCAATGAATCGTAAAAACGCTTCGCCTTGTTACGCATGGTGTTGAGGCTACTGCCTCTGTCCGCTTGGTATCTTTATTTGCAGCGAGTTAGCGTGGGTTTCCCTTCGCGTAGCGACGTCGAGAATGGTATCGGTGCCGAGGGTTGTAGTAGCGGACTGTTCGTCAGATGCTTCTAGTTTTTGCAAGCCCAAACCGATCGAGGCTGTGTACCGTTGGAGATGAAAAATCGACACTAACACATTGCGACTGACGTGTCATCCTCCTGCCCTTACTGGAGCGTTCCCGTATCTAACCAGTTACATTCGCTTGTCGCAGGTCCAACGAATTGAATAACGAGCACTTTTCGTAGATATGTTACGGCATTTGCCTTTCTTGGTCATATGCCAACGGGGACACGACTTCTTGGCAACAGGCACAACGGTGAGAAGCCTATTTCACAACCGCTTTGCTTTAGATTGGCGGGTGGCGGAGTTTATTGTAGAGATACAAAATTTGTACCGACCATTTCTAAATGCAACTAGCCAACAGATCGCCACGATAAAAGCAAATCAATCAAGGACCGAGAAAGTCCCTTTTTTCCAGATCAAATCATCATAATCGTTATGTCCAGTGACGTTTACGCACGAGCAGAGAATTCCGAACGCTTGTTCGAAACTACCGCTATGAAAAAATGTAAGGAGTAGATTCGGGCAACAAGTCGTCAAAATCGCCTTTCGAAAAGACCGTTACAGCTAATTGTGATTCGTCGTCTTCATGGACACCGGTGATTGCAATTCCAAGTCGTGTTAGCACGATGAACCCATACACATCTCTGGGATCCTGATCTTGCTCACAAGCGAGACGTAGGAAATTCTTATCCCACGTAATCAAAATGCCATTAACAGTGGCACCTGCGCGTGGAAGCAACGTGCATTCTCGAAGTGTCAATGTCGTGGGATCAAAACGAACAATGAACTGCTCGTATTCAAGTTCCTGAATTCCCTTTCTGTTCGTTCGCTTCTTGAGTGGCTCCCCGAAAAGCAACTCGCACTCACCCTTTGTCGTTATTCCAAAGCTTAACGGACCAAATTTTGAATAGGGAATAATTTCGATTATCATAAACTAGCTCCTTTCACCAAGCTGCCCACTTCTCCTAGCATAATCAAGCATTTCTTGAATCGCTTCGTTGTACTTTGTCTGGTCGTTCGACACTTCCCTTGCCGCCCTTCGTACGTCACGTATTTCACGGGCCATAGCATCCCGATACCGTCCCTCTCGAATCATCTGAGCAGTTCTGCCCGATACCTTGCTGCTTCAGCACCGTGCCGACCATTACTGCTTGTTGCATGATGATCGGGGGGATCCATTTGAATTGCTGGACCATCTGCAGGTGTCGAATCCGGATTTGCGTGGCGATCCGGCATATGGTGTGAGTCAAGCCCATCGCCACGGGTTCGAGGTCCTGACATTTCAGAGTGCGTTCCACCCCGATACGGTCCCTTCTGTGAAGAGGGCTTCCAATTCGGATCAAGGATCTTCGCCAGTGCCTCATCCACTTCCTTTTGCGTATGTTTACCATTCTTGACCAATTGATTCAACAAGGCTTGAATGTCTTCGATACTCCTACCAGCCTCACGGTCCTTTCTTAAGGCTGCAATTGCATCGTTGCAAATGGAATCATTATGCACCAGCACCCCGACATCGCCGACGGCATAGTTATGATGGCCGATGATGCTGAGGTTACTGACGGGGAAGGCGTCGTCGAAGCGTTGGCGGATCTCGGTGATGAGAGCGCGGGTGCCAGAGCGAGTGATGATGCAATCGCCAGCGCGGAGTTCATGCGAATTGACCCAGCGACCAGGGAGCGAATGACCTTCGTCTTCGTGTTCCTGTA
>JBILTA010000777.1:0-2647 GCA_044371785.1 Pirellulaceae bacterium
AGCACAGCAACCTACAGCACAGCAACCAACAGCACAACAGCCTACCGTTGGAGCTCAGCCCGCCACGAACCTAGCCAATCAGTCACTACCGACAGCACCAAGCTTGGCCGTAAATTCATTTCCCAATAATGCGGCAACTCCGAACGTTAGCAACGTGAATCTTCCCGCTACTAGTTATCCGATGCCAGCAACCGTCGGTCCAGCACCCGAATTGCAACCGATGCCCTTGCAGCCGGCCAATCCCGTTCAAAGTGCCAGCACTTATGCAGGTCCAAATGACCAGGCAACAATTGCCACCGGACCTTATATTGAAAACAACAAACAGGCCACGCTCCCGACCCATTGGGAAAACGACGTTCGTCAAGCGGTGATCAAGCTGCAAGAGCGTTTGAGCCAAGACAAGAATCTCACTGCGAAGGAACGTACCAATCTTGAGGCTCGCTTGCGGTTAATGCAGCTTGCAGCCAATGATATGGATGGTGCGATGAACCCAAGTCAAAGCTGGAATAAAGATGCGGATCAATGGTTCCGTAGTACGCTCTTCAGTATCCATGAAGCGACCGCTCTCACTGGACCTGAATCACCCAATCAACGCTTTTCCTTGGTTGCCAAACATCAGCAAGAGGCATCGCAGCACTTACTCTCTTTAAGTGATTTGGAAATCAACAACGTTTCGTTTTGCACAGAAGTTCAAAGCTATGGTCAAGTCGTAAAACGTCCTGCCAACGCCTTGACCGCAAATGAAGAAGTCATTCTATATTGTGAGTTTAATAACTTTGCTGCTCTGAAAGTTCGCGATGGCTTTGAAACAGAGTTTGAAGCACGATATGAAATTGTCGATTTGCAAAACAATCGCATCTACGAAGAGAAACTACCAACGGATCGACAAACCAGTGCGAACCGCAGACGAGACTATTTCATTGCCTATCAGATGTACTTGCCGAAGGATATCGCTCCAGGGCATTATCGCTTGAAGTTGAATGTTAAGGATGTGAAGGCTGGCAAGTTCGGTCAAGGCTTGGTTGAGTTTCAGATAGTGAAGTAGGTTCATCGCCATGGTCGCTTATCGAGTCGTTTGCCATAATTGATACCAGCTCCAACCCCAGCCAGTAACCAACAGCAGAAGCGCCAATGCAAACAGCGGGATGCGAATGTGTCCCGCATTCTTGAATTGGGCATGGAAAACTGAAATACCAATGACGATACCTAGAGCATTGGCAATCGCATCTCCCCAGCTTGTACCTCGATCAAAAAACTTCTGACTGAATTCGAGAACGCTGCCGACAACAAGCCAAAACAACGCGACCTTCCAGGTTGCCGATTGCGGCTTCCAATGATCACGCCAAGCTCGCCACATGAGGGTTGACCATGTGAGCAAAGCGAAGAGCGGCAAGTGAACCAGATCGCAAAGTTCCTTTAGATGTTCGCTGTGAAATGGGACTGGAATCAATAAGAGGATAGAGGCCGCAGCGAGCAAAACGCAAAGCCCCGACCAGAACACCTTTTGGGAGAATCTCCGCGATTGCGATCGCTCATTATCTCGAGATTCGCCCCCGCTTGCGTTGCTAGCCATGTTTGTATCGCTAGCCCCGATCGTATCGCTAGCCCCGATCGTATCGCCAAAGGGAGCGGGAACTTCGGCAGGTAGTGGGGGCGGAGAAGACAAAACGAACCTATCTTGATTTGCGTATCTTGATTTGCGTTGCACAAAAATGACCGAGAGCCACGAAGAGGATATCGTGGCGAAGTATTCTGAGTTAAATTGTAGATCGACCAGACGTGACAATCAAATGATTACTTCGGACGGAGTTTGCGGCTATGAACGTGAATCGGCGCCTCTTTGGGATTTTGTCTTCGTTGACCTCAGTCGCTGTGGCCCAGTCGGTAACTCAGTCGGCAGCTCAGTCGGCTACGGCTGCCATGCCATTACAAGCGACCGATGGGCCTCTATTCATTGCCACTTGGCCTTTCGGCTTACCAGCCTGCAAACAATCTTTGGTATCGCTTAACTCAGGTGGGACGGTTCTAGACGCCGTTGAACAAGGGATTCGAGTCGCTGAAGCTGATACAGAGGTTGATTCGGTAGGTGTCGGTGGAATTCCTAATGCCAACGGCGTGGTACAGCTCGATGCCTGTATTATGGATGGCACGAACCAAAAGGCGGGAGCGGTCGCGGCGCTGGAAGATTATCCCCATCCTATCTCTGTTGCCCGACGTGTGATGGAAAAGACGAAGCATGTTTTTGTCGTGGGCCAAGGGGCAAAAGATTTCGCTGCCCAACATGGCTTCGAAAAACAAGATTTGCTGACACCACAGCAACGCGAGAAATGGCTGAAATGGCTCAAGGAGAATGGTAAAGAAGTACCTAAAGGTTCACATGATACGATCTCGCTGTTGGGCATTGACGCCGAACGTCGTATCGCAGGTGGCTGCTCCACTTCAGGTTTAGCGTACAAGTTGCATGGCCGAGTGGGTGATAGCCCATTGATCGGCGGAGGTCTTTACGTCGATGGAGAAGTAGGTGCCGCAGGTGCCACCGGTATTGGCGAAAACATACTGCGTTACTGCGGGACGTTTCTTATTTGCGAATTGATGAGACAAGGTAAGACGCCCACCGAAGCGTGTATTGGTGCGATCGAACGTATCG
>JBILTA010000778.1:0-2644 GCA_044371785.1 Pirellulaceae bacterium
CACCCAAAAAGAATGGAAGTATCGTTTCTGCTTGTGTCACAGCATTGTACCCTTGTGCGCGCATGATGGGGAAAAAGATTAGTTTAGTGCTGTCGGCATTGATCTCCAACACTGGCTAAATGGAGGTTCGCCCGGTAGAAGAAATCGTATCGCTGTTCGATGATAGGAAAGGTAGCTGGATCTGTCTTTAGATGGACCGTAAGTCGTTTCACAATCGTTGGAATTTTGGGAGTTCATAAGTTCTAGCTTCCCATACTTCATTCTCTATTTCGGTATTATCTGGCATAGAAGACATAAGCTGAGTAGAGTTCGTGACCATATCCCTTAGCCTTTCCAAAGGGTAGAGGTTTAGGCTTTTGTCAATAACTTGTGTAGTTTTAGTACTGTAGCCCAGTTGCGTATCGTCACATTGCGTCCCGCTTTACCCACCAAGGCATTGGCTGTTGCGCTTTGCAGAATGCCGTCGGGGCAATAAAGATATGCCGCATGATGGGCGATCGCAAATCGATCGGGCAATTTGGTTGGGGGAATGCTCTTGGCCAGTTCCGCGATGTTTTCGGCATCCCGCGCAAAGGCGACAAGGAACTTTGAGTGATCTCCCTCAACAGGTACGATCGGATTTTCTTCTACAATCGCGGCAAATAATGAAGCAGGCAATACGATGACGGGAGTCGAGATATGAAATTGCTCAATGAGAAGTTGGCTTATTGCCTTGAGATGTTTCGTAACTGCTTTGGTGGGACTGGAGAATAGAGGATTGCCGCTATTGAGAATGGTAACCGCTTCTGTATAGCCAAGTTCTTCTAATCCCTGTTAGAATTGAGCCATTGGGACACGACAACCTTTCCCGACATTGACTCCTCGCAGTAGTACTACAAATTTTACGCTAGTCATAGTTTTCATTCGCGAGGTCTTCTTCGTATTTTTCGGTCCCCACAAAACCGAAAGCCTGCAATTGCTGGAAGTACTTCGTGTAATCGAATTCTTCTTCTGACTCCCAAGGCTCGAGATCCCATATCGCATCCGCCATCCACCCGCACCAACGAGGCGGCGCTGGCCACTTTCGAAAATAGGCAATCCGTTCCTCGAAGGTTTTCGCTTGTTGTTTCCACCATTCCCCAAAAACCATGATGTGCGTTTCGCCACTTCCCATTCGCCAGCCCATGCTGCAGGGATGTGAGTTGTCGGCATAAATCCAAGGAGGTGGGATATCGCCATATTTGGCGAGCATCTTCGCCACATGGGCCTGATACCAAGCTTCTTTTGAGTAATCACTCATACTTGATTTCACTTGTTACAAGTTTCTATCACCGGGAGACGCTTCGACTTTTCAAAACAACGTATCGTTCGAGTGACCACCGCGAGTACTCCCATCCTCTGGAAACACTCATAAGACGTTGTACTTTTTTGCTGGGTACGTCAAGATTCCGATAGATAATCGTAGCAAAGTGAGAATTGAAATCGCAAACGAAAAAGCTGAAAGGATGTGAGGAAGATTTTTCCAAGAGCCTTTCTACGATCACGGTGCCGTTTAAGCGGGAGTCCCTAAGGCTAAGCGATTAGCGATGGCAATTTCGATTTCGTGCGAAATTTCTTTTGGAAGCGGTTCGGTCAAAGCCGCTGCGGACTCGATAATTTGGTCAGGGCGTTTTGCGCCAACCAGACAACTCGTCATACCAGGCTGTTCTGCTGACCAACGGACCACTAATTGCGCAACGGACCAATTTAAACGAGCAGCTAGTTTTCGCAAAACATCGACAAAATCTTGATTGATATCCCATTGAGCCGACTGGTACATAGGATACGCTCGACGGCGATCTTCGGGAGCCAGTTGAGTGGAGCGTTCAATCTTGCCCGCAAATAAGCCTTTCATCAAAACCCAAAAACTAATGATCGAGATTTGATGGGCCATGCACCAGTCGACGAGTTCCTGATACGTTGTTGGCTGCAACATATTGAACGGTATTTGAACTGCGCTGAGTGGACAGATCGAATGGAACAACTGACATTCTGCCAAGTTGGCATTGGATAAGCCCGCATGTCGAATCAAACCCATATCCTTGAGTTGTTGCATGGCTGTTGCTGATTCGCGAAGATCGATCTTCGGATCTGGTTGATGTAGATATTGAAGGTCGATGAAGGCTAAGCCGAGCCGGTCCAAGGACCGCTGAGTTTGTTCGAGCAGGACGGAAGCTCGGCCATCGACGGCGCGCTGACCGTTGGCGTCATAATGGGTTCCGGCTTTGCTGCACATCACAAAGCTCTCACGAGGCACGCCGAGTAACGCTTCTTTCAGCACTCGATCGCTGCGGCCATCGGGGCCATAGCTGTAAGCGGTGTCAAACATGTTGATACCGCTGGCCAGAGCTGTATGAACGGTGAGAATACTTTGTGCGTCGTCGACACCTAAGCTGGTCATCCCTGCAAATGGCCAGCACCCTAAGCCAACGGCTGAAACCTTGAGTTCTGTGTTGCCTAGTTGGCGTCGGGGTGGTGAGGTCATGGTGAAATTCCCTTGGATGTAGGGCGGTTACGCGGGACGTCCACCTGGATTCGGTGCGGCACCTGTCGGTGGCCCACCAGGTCGTCCCTGCGGTCGAGGATACAGACAGCAGTCGACTGGGCAAACATCATGACTGGGGCC
>JBILTA010000194.1:0-8604 GCA_044371785.1 Pirellulaceae bacterium
ACGCGACACAATCAAGCCACGATTTAAATTGAAGGTCGGTTTCATTTACCTAGTTACCTTTTGGGATCTGCCCACTATTTGCTTCTGAAAATGTCGCTATTTACCACAGCATGGAGTATGGAGCGTAGGCCATAATCATCGCGTGAACTCGCGGACAGAATTTCATCAATCTCGTCACGATCTGTGTAGGTTGGAAGACTACCCGTAGCAATAATGATCAGTTTTTCGGCCACGTTTTTCGCCAACTTTTCTGGTTTCGAGCATAGGATTCCCCGAAACTCATCCACACTGGCAAAGTGCTTACCCTCTGCTGTGTCGTAGCTTGAATCTACCTTGATTCCACTCCCCTTCTTTTTGTCGACACTTGCATAGACATCACGATAACGCCCCGCTGGATCGTAATTCTCTAACGCGAACCCTGGCGGATCTATCTTTACATGACAGACCGCGCACGCTTCGCTATTGCGATGTTTAGCCAATAGCTCGCGGATAGACGTAGCTCCTCGAATATCAGGTTCAATGGCTGGCACTCCCTGTGGCGGAGGTGGTATATGCTCTCCCATCAACCGCTCACTGATCCAAACGCCCCGAATGACAGGCGAAGTGGTTGTGCCATTGGCGGTTACTTTCAAGATGGAGCCATGAGTTAAGACTCCCCCGCGATGATCAGCTTCCCTCAATCTCACGCGTCGAATCTCATCCCCGTCAATGTTTTCAATCCCATAGAATCTTGCCAAACGACTATCCACATAAGTGTAATCCGAATCGATCAACTCCGTAACACTCGCGTTACGCTCCAACATCTCCTGCAGACATCTATACGTTTCTTCCAACATAGATTGCTGAACAATGATGTCGAACGTCGGGTAAAGTCTTCGATCAGGCTCCGTAAAATCGATTAAACGTAGATCAAGCCATTCATAGGCTAAATCACGAACGAAGTTCGTCCCCCGCTTCGCCTTCAACATTCGCTCAACTTGCTGCTTTAATCCTTCCTTATCTGATAACCGTCCACTGCGAGCAGCATCCATCAACTCTTCGTCAGGCATTGAATTCCAGAGCATATAACTGAGACGATTCGCTAACGCGTAATCATCCAACACTCCAGCGGCTTCATGAAAATAAAGGAAACGGGGCGAACAAAGTATGGAGCGATATCCAGTTCGTAGCGAGCTAAGCAAAGATTGCCCCTGCTTGTAATTGTCGATGGCAATATCGACGAACGGTTGACTGACCTCTTGGGGCACCGGAGAACGAAAGGCACGCTGTGCAAATAGATGAATCAATCTTTGTAGGTCAGCTTCAGGTTGCGTTGATTTCAATTCAGCCTGAACGGAGCTGATTTCTCCTGTTCGCCCCTTACCACCAGGGACTCCTTGAGACGATACTTCTAACTCAAGCGAACCAAACAACATTTTCCTGATGATTGCGTTATCAGGCCCTGTATGTATGCGCCGCATGGTCAATGCATGTAGATTGATTCCAGCAACGTTTTGCGGTTCCCCCTCACCCGCCCCAACTTGGCCTCCCTGAAAATTCGCCATTTTGAGTGTTGTATCGCCCGGGCGAATCTCCAGCATATGCCCTTTAGGCAACCAAGCTACAAAAGTCCATTCCTTTGGCTCCTCGTTCGCTTCAAATGCTCCCACCCAAGAAAGCAATGGTGCGCTCGAAATACATGGTCCGCTGCGTACTGTACACCAAACACCTTTGGCTTCAGGTTTATTCCTTCCCGAGACCTTGACCTTAAATTCATACCATCCGTCTTGTTTCGCTGCGGTTACAGGTAAGCGGCCATAGAAAATAAGTCGCGATGCCCAAACCACGGCTAAATTGTCGATCATCTCTGGTTCGCGACAACGCTTATTTGGGTCTTTCCGAGCTACACCTAATGAATCAAACTCAACCTCAAATTCATCAGGTGATGATAGGACGCGACGAAAGGCTTCCGTTAAGGCAGCATCCACAACCTTGAGATGTTCTTCCAATTGAAAGTGCGACATAGACTGCCCAGAAGCAACTGTCGCGAATCCGGCTGTTCTCTGTTCTTCCGACATAAGCGTTGACAGCGGAATATCGATCCCCAACAGATCTTGTAACGTTCGCTCCAGTTGAATATTGGTCAAACGCCTTCCTTGAACACGACCATACTCCGCAAACTTCTTTAATTGATATTCTCTGAGTTGTTGTCCTAGTCCGCTGACAAATTGTTCCCGACGACCATCTTCCGGCTGCGATGCATCTTTGGGGGGCATCTCTTTGGCTTCGACTCGATCCACCATACGTACCAAGGTTTCGAAGTGATGATCAAAATTCAAACCCTCGGTCATCGCGTCTATATCGAGTCCACCAGCCGGGTCACCAGCAGCGTGACAATCGAGGCACTGATCCTTTAGAAAAGCTTGTATTTCCCTAAAAGTCGTCTCCTGAGCCTCTGCTTTGGATGAATATGGCGCCACCACAAACAAAATGAGAAGGCTCGAAAACAACGAATGCCAAATGAGAGTAACGACGTTACGCGGCAACGGCATCTTCGATCCCAAAATAGTGCGAGAAAATTCTGACGTAACCATATAAGCAAGGCGGGTAAGATAAAGATTCAAGGGTAAGTTAAAACTACCGTATGCGAACTCCAAAAATAACTCATCCAGGATTCATCGTATCATCCGAAAAACGTAGGGGTATGGCAATCACGACTCGGCGTACACTCCCCTGAATTCACAATTCTGTTACAATTTTCTGATCGAGAGCCAGTCCGATCCCATCCGCTCAGCAGATCTCGGCAGGTGCCTCGCCCCTACCTCCAACATCCCACCTTTGCGCTGACAACCTGAGTCTATGAAATCATTTGCAACGCTTCTTATCGTTCTCGCACTCAGTTGTCTTGCAACCGTACGAGCCCAAACACCGCTCCCAAAATTCGTAGTTCCAGGTTTCGAAAATGAGATGCAAGCTTTAGAGAGGCTACATCAACTACATCATGACGCCGCATTCTCCAACTGCACATTGTGGGACGGCTGGCTACCCATGTCCACGATGTGGAACTCGGCCAATAAACGAGATCAATACCGACAGTCCTTTCTGGCTCGTCACATCGATGATGAGGGTTATGTGTCCATGCAACAACATCGTGGTATGGCCCATAGCGAAGGCTGGCCATTTCCAGCGTGGCAGCAAAGCACCGGACGCGGCTTTCATTTCTCTACGCTTGGCGATGGATGGGCCGTTCAAATGCTTGGCCTTAAGGCACTTGAGAACACCGATGGTTGGGAGATTACTGGAGCCGACGTTCTTACCATCGACAATGAACGCGGACTTGTTCTCAAAGCCAAGGCTGATACGGTAACACTTACAACTCCACCCTTTCGCTGTGGCACCATCGCCGCCCCTTTTGCCAGAATCGAATGGGCTCTCAATAGCGTCCAGACTGACACGAAGGCTTTTATCCAATGGCAAATCGAGGGGGAAACCTCATGGAATGAAGATCGTAAAGTCCCTATCCAAACATCTGAGCGCCTTCAGTATGAAAACATCCCTCTCTATCGGCAACCTGGCTATGCAGGCCTGCTGACGCGTTATCGAATTCGCTTAGAGAACTCGCGCGGTAGCGAGATCCACCTAAAGTCTCTCATAACGGCCATCGATACTCGACATCCCATCACGAACGCCCTATTCGTACGAGGGTCATGCGATTATTTCAACTGGACACTCGACCTCGATTTCCTAAGACACAACATTCCACGTATGCGCACTGCGATAGAATACTCACTGAAGGAATTCCAAGTGCGCGAAGGTAATCATGTTTTTGTTCCTTGGGTTGGGCATGATGGACGCAGCGGTATCATTCGCAACGCCGATGGAACCAAGAACCCGCGAATCGGCATCGGAGTAGGTAATAATTATTGGGACCTACTACCCTTTGGAGCACACGATGCGATCGCCACCATGTATCTGTACGATGCACTTCGCTCCTATGTTGAATTAGAGAGAACCATAGCCGAACATTCCGAATGGAACATCTCGACAGTCAACAAACCCGACATCGCGGAGTTAACCCAACTAAACCAAAAAATTCGCGCGGACTTTCAAACCCGCTTTTGGAATTCAGAAACGCAACGCTTCAACGGTTGGATCGATATTGAAAATCGAGGCTATGACTATGGCTTTACGTTTGTCAACCTCGAAGCCATTCATTATGGCCTTGCGAGTCCAGCACAAACAGAAGCAATCTTTGCATGGCTCGACGGCAAACGCCAGGTCGAAACCGATACTTCACGTGGTCCCGACATCTATCAATGGCGATTTGCCCCGCGGGCTACCACCAAACGTAATATCGAAACCTATGTTTGGCCTTGGTTTCATCCAGAAGCTATTCCCTGGGGCGATCAAGTTCAAGATGGTGGAGCCGTTCTTGGATTCAGCTATTTTGACGTTATGGCTCGGTTACAATCTCAGGGGCCAGACGCTGCTTGGGACCGACTGCAAGAAATAATAAACTGGTATCGCGAAGTGGACGCTGCGGGAGGCTATCGCTCGTATTACTCTCAGCCCGGGCGTGGTACATTGCAAGGTGGTGGAACGGCAGGTGGACTTGGGCTCGATCAAGAATTCATGGAAAGCGTCATGGTTCCACAAGTGATGCTGTATGGCTTTCTCGGCTTTCAAGCAACTCCAAATGGATACACCATAAATCCTAAACTCCCTAAGGACTGGCCCTCGCTGAAGATCGAGAACATTCAATTCCAAGGCCGTACCCTAACCATAACAGCTCAACAAGATGGAACGGTCGAATGCCAAGAACGTTGATTTGATTCTTGCTCTCCGCACGTTGACCATTGAGCTAACAGATTCGTGGCAGCGGTGCGCCGGTTGGTTCATCCAGCGGAATCTCGCGGCCAAATCCCCGTACTACCGTAACAGGAACCCGGTGACGACTGCGAACTGTTCCAATTACCGCTGCATTACTGCCGACCGACACCGATCGCATTGCACTCAATGCTCGCTCCACTTCGCTAGCAGCAACGACTAACACCATCGTCCCTTCATTTGCCACGAACAAGGGATCCAAGCCTAACAACTCCGTCAGTCCCCTCACGTCCTCGCGCACAGGAACGCGTTCTTCTTCCAGCGTAATCGAAATAGAAAACTCGCTCGCCCATTCATGCATGACCGCGGCAACACCACCACGCGTTGCATCACGCATGGCTTTGACACGGACGCCTTGCTGGAACAGAGCACGAACCAACGGTAGCAATAGCCCACAATCACTTTGAATTTCCGTCTCTACTAGACCTGGAGTCCGGGCGGCCATCACACTCATCCCGTGACAACCAATCGGGCCGCTCACAATTACAACATCACCACCTTCAACGGTCTCAGATGAAATCGTATTCGCTGTAGCCACACCGATGGCACTGGTATTAATGAAAAGACCATCCATCTTTCCTCTCGGAACAACTTTGGTATCCCCACACACGACTTCTAACTGCGCGTGTTGACTGTATACCAACAGACTATCCAAAATCAGCGACAATTCGCTGAGCAAAAATCCTTCCTCGATGATTAAACTGACACTCATCCATTTTGGCTCAGCCCCAACCATGCATAGATCGTTAGCCGTCCCACAAACAGCCAGTTTTCCGATATCGCCTCCCGGAAAGAAAAGGGGGGAAATCACAAAAGAATCGGTCGTGTAGGCTAGTTGCGACGAATTTGTATCCATTCTTGCGGCATCCTTCCGCTGAGCAAGTGCCTCGCTCCTGAAACGCGGATAAATGAACTCTTCCAGGAATGAACGACTCGCCTTAGCCCCCTCCCCAACTGCGAGCGTCACAACCTTTTCATCACCGCGTATCGGATTAGGGCAATACAAATTAGCTTTAGACTCCCCCATCACTATCTCCTGCGTTCGTCTTCTCCGACTCAAATGGCTCAAAATTTGTGTATTGGAAATACGCAGCACAAGCTCCTTCAGAAGACACCATGGGTGCTCCCATCGGACTCTGCGGCTTACATCCCTTTCCGAAATGTGGGCACTCCGTGGGCTTTATTTTCCCAATCAACACTTCAGCACTGCGGCAATCGTTCGGTTGTCGATTCGTACAATCGCTGAAGCCTATGTGCCACTTCGCGGGTTTGAATTCGCCGAGCAACTTCGCAGCGTCAAAGGCCTGATACTTTTCTCGCAGCCTGTATCCGCCGCTGCGAACCTGTCCCAATCCACGCCACTCTTGATCGTCGATCTCAAATACCTCGACAATAAGCGATTGAGCCATTGTATTCCCTTCATCAGCCACAACGCGTCGATAGTGATTGGCAACCCCCCTCTGGTCTCTTTCCAACAACGACACACACTCTTCAATTCCGAGCAGCAGATCCAGTGGCTCAAAGCCAGTTACAACGATGGGAATACTGAATTCTTCCGATAGCTGCACACAATCTTGTATTCCTATGACCGTGCATACGTGCCCCGCCGCCAGAAATCCATTAATGCGGCAGTCCGGTTGCTCCAGAATGTATTGCATGGCCGGGGCAACTCGCACATGCGACATTAATACAAAAAAGTTTGATAGCCTCTTATCAGCCGCTTGAAGGAGGGCGATCGCTGTCGCCGGTAGAGTAGTCTCGAATCCGACCGCAAAGAACACAATTCTCTTGTCTGGGAGCAAGCTCGCGGTCGAGATGGCATCCATTGGCGAGTAAACCGTTTGAATGTTTCCACCCAATGCTTTTGCCTGTTGCAAGCTCAGGTCGCTACCTGGCACTCTCAGCATATCTCCAAACGTCAGTACCAAAGTGTTTGGTTGAAACGATAACTTTATTGCCGCGTCGATAGATGTGGCCGATGTCACACACACGGGACAGCCTGGGCCATGTATTAACTCCACTTTGTCGCGTAGAGCTTCCTCAATTCCAAACCGCAACAAACCATGCGTTTGACCACCGCAAACTTCCATGATCGTCCAACATCGTGTGACTCGACTTAAAATGCGATCGAGTACCGTTTGACACAGCTTTCGATCACGAAATTCGTCCACATATTTCATTGACTTAACCCTTGTCGCCACTCCTCGATTTCCATGTCGGAAATGGAGGCTAGTAACTCGGCAGCCGCATTAGCATCCATTTTACTGATCGCGATTCCCGCGTGCACAATAACGTATTCCCCGATATCAACTTCGGGAACACACATCATGTTAACTTTCCTCACGACGCCGCTGAAACGAACCTCAGCTTCACAGAATGGAACCTCCCGCTGTAACCATCGAATCACTTCACCTGGTATGGCTAGACACATAGCTTCGGTACTCCAGACCCTTGATCTCTTTGCGAAATCGTATCATGCCACGCAAGCGCTGCCAACGTTTGCCCAATCGCGATCCCAGAATCATTGACGGGCACCAAACCAGGCCACGCCACACTTCGTTTTCTATCCATCTCTGTTTCTTGCAGCAACTGAACTAGAATTCGATTCTGAAAACAGCCACCACTTACCGACAGCGGTAAATCAGGGTAGTTCTTCATCAAATCCGAAATAGCCCCTGCCAATGATCGATGAAAACGCATCGCCATTTTTCGAATTGGCACATTCGCTTGCTTTTCCTCCACGATGCGAGCCATCATCGGTCGCCAATCCCAATATCTCGGGACCAATCGATCTTTGCTGTTATCGTCAAGCAATGGCAGCCCATAACTTTCAAGTTCGCCGATATCACAGCGTTCCTCTAGCAACTGAGCTAACTCCCCTTCATACGATACCTCACGCTGGCCAATGGCTGGTTCCAATATGATTGCGGCCACAGCATCAAAGAGCCGCCCCATGCTGCTTGACGAGACAATGTTCAGATTATCAGCGACCATTTTTTCTATACCGCCAACCGGCAAGCCATCGAAATGATGTGTCGCAAATGCAGGATTAACATGCGACAGCAATGAAACGGCCACCCTCCATGGTTCACGGATTGCTGCCTCGCCTCCTGGCAACGCAAAAGGAAGCAGGCATGCCACACGATCTTGGCTAAACCTGTTACCCACGAAGCACTCACTACCCCAAATAGCACCATCGTCTCCCAAGCCAGTCCCATCCCACACAATCCCGATCACACTTCGATCGAGCCAACCAGGTTCTAACAAGCTTGCCAACCAATGAGCACGATGATGTTGTACTGCAATTCGATGAACCCTGCTTTTCGCTTCAACCTCTTTTGCCCATTGAGTGGTGAAGAAATCGGGATGAAAATCATGAGCAACAATTTCAGGCTCAAATCGATACAAGCTCTGCAGATGTGCCCACTGCTCAATTGCTGCCTCCTGCATCGAAACCGAATTCATATCTCCGATATAGGGACCCAACGTTAAACGCTGGCCGTCACTCCAAGCGAGACAGGCCTTCTGCTGTGAACCTAAAGCCAATACATGGACTGTCGTAGATGCTTGCGGACGTATGAAACCCGCGGTGACAAGATCCCAACTGCATGGCGTTAAACCACGCGCTGGCCGTATCGTCGCATAACGTGTTCCCATCGCCATAACGACCGAGTCATCAATCCGCTGCACAATAGGGCGATTATGATCTATGATCTGCAAGGGCATCCCATCTGCCTC
>JBILTA010000195.1:0-8602 GCA_044371785.1 Pirellulaceae bacterium
TTTACCTCAGGCAATATGCCTCTTTGTGCGACACACCCTGGGCCTAGCTGGGGCAAATGCCAGCCTATCCCCCATTCCCCCTAGCCTCCACTGCTCTCCTGCTCTCCTGCTCTCCTGCTCTCCTGCCCTCCTCTCTCGCGCAGCGCCCCCTAGCTTCCGCTGTGCTCCGGCTACAGGTGATCAACCACCTACCTCCGGTTGCTTTAGACAATAGCTCGAAAAGCGGGACTACATACGTCTATCGCACAGCCTGGAAACCATTTATGATAGGCGGTATGGCTCGACAGAATTATCTCTCCACGACCGACGAAAATCGCCCCGACAGCGCGTGCTTACACGCCGCTGCCGCCCGATTCTCCGTGGACTCCTTTAGCTATTTTGCGTATAGCTTTTACTGCTACTTTAGCAGCTTTAGCTACGGAAGCTGGGAGTCCGGTAGCGGTAGAGACAGTCGCCAAGCCATGTAAAACTTGCCTGTTCACCGCAACCCCGGACGTCTCTCAGACGGCGGGGTTTTTTTGTTGCCTCGCCGATCTTCGAGCCGTCCATCCAGGACCCTTAATGAGATTTTGTTAATCGGAGAAAGCCCCCAATGATTATTGTGATGGAAAAGAACGCCACGGACGACCAAATAACGCACATCGAGCAGCGCGTTCGCGATCTCGGCTTGAAGGCACACGTGATTCGAGGGACAGAGCGAACGGTGGTAGCCGCGGTCGGTGATGACCGCAAAGTGGCCCGCGAGTCGCTGGAATCGGCCCCCGGTGTCGCTGACATCGTTCCCATTTTGGCTCCGTATAAAGTAGCCAGCCGCGAAGTGAAGAAAGAGCCTACCCAAGTTTGTGCTTTGAATCTTAAAGTGGGTGGCAATTCGATTGGTGTCATCGCCGGCCCATGTTCGGTTGAAAACGAAGAACAAATCGTTCAAACCGCACGAGCTGTGAAAGCGGCCGGGGCAACTGGTCTCCGTGGTGGTGCCTTCAAACCACGCACCAGCCCATACAGTTTCCAAGGTCTCAAAGAAGATGGACTCAAGCTGCTCGATCTCGCACGCCAAGAGACAGGCTTGGCAATTGTTACGGAAGTGATGAGTACCGAAGATGTTGAACTGGTAGCGCGCTATTCGGACGTGCTGCAAGTCGGTGCACGCAACATGCAAAACTACCGCTTGCTCGAAGCCGTTGGCAAAGTACCCAGACCAGTATTGCTCAAACGTGGCCCAGCTTCCTCAATCGATGAATGGTTGCTCGCTGCGGAATACATTTTGAACGAAGGCAATCCAAATGTCATGTTATGCGAGCGTGGCATCCGCACATTTGAAACACACACTCGCTATACATTGCCTTTGGCAACTGTCCCTTACCTGCATCGCAAAACACACTTACCTGTGGTCGTCGATCCGAGCCATGGTACTGGCCACACTTATTTGGTACCCGATATGGCTGCGGCAAGCATCGCGGCTGGCTGTGATGGCTTGATCGTCGAAGTGCATCCAAACCCAGAGAAAGCAATGAGCGACGGTTATCAATCGCTCGACTTCTCACAGTTCGATGACATGATGACGCGTTGTCGAGTCATCGCCACAGCACTCGGAAGAACGTTAGGCTAGTATCTGTCACCAACTGGTCAAACATTCTGCGATGTTTGGCCAGTTTGCTTTTTGGTTTCCTTTCATCCTCAGGATGTCTTTCTCATGAAACGCCAATTCGTCTCGCAATTGCAACCTCGCGATGAAATAGACGAGATTTATCGTGTGCTCGACAAGCAATTGCGTCCGAATCGGCAGGGAAACTTGTATCTACTGTTGCAGCTTTCCGATCGTACCGGTGTCGTTACAGGAATGCGCTGGAATGCTGACCAACGACTCTACGAATCGATCCCCAAGGGTGGATATGTTCGCATCTTCGGCGTGGCTCAGCTGTTCAATGGCGGCATCCAGTTGATTATCAATGACGTCGAGCCTACCAAGGAATCGAATGTCAACGCTGAAGATTTTGACGCGATCGATCAGCGCCGCATTGATACTCTGTGGGGGTATTTGACTGAGATGATGGCGACCGTCACAGAGCCATCGCTCAAGAAATTGGCAGATGCCTTTTTAGGTGATGCGAACATCAAAGAAAAATTGGCCGCAGCACCTGCTGGCGTAAAGACCCATCATGCATTTCCGGGTGGTCTGCTGCAGCACATGTACGATTTGATGAGCTTAGTACAAGTAGTTGCTCCACGATATCCTCAAGTGGATCGTGAATTGTTGTTGGTGGGAGCGATGTTGCATGATATCGGCAAGATTGAAGAACTGGGCTTTGAAGGGGAACTCACTTACACCGATCCTGGTCAATTAGTGGGTCATCTTGTGCAAGGCGTTCAGATCTTGCAGAAATTAGTGGATAGTGTTGAAACGCAGGGAGAGAAGATTCCCAAAGAGCTGTTGTGGCGATTGCAACATATGATCGTTAGTCACCACGGCTCACTTGAGCATGGCAGCCCACGTGTGCCGATGACTTTAGAGGCGATCTTATTGCATCAATTGGATGACTTAGATGCGAAGATGAATGCGACGACGGAGTTGATTCGTTCAGACATGAACAGCGAGAGTCGCTGGACGAACTACAATCCGACGTTAGGTCGCAAGATGTATAAGCCATCGTTGATCAAATAGGGCCATACCTCGCCCCCCTGTCCTGCACACTGAAACGGAAGTATTTCTGGCCACAGGGATGAGCATGGTCACGGTAACAGCCGCAAGACCAGCCGAAATCTGCGGCAAGTCGACGGACACGTACATTTGTACGCATCCTTAAGCTGCCAGTTACTTGGGCATATTGGTGGCGTACTAAGCGGCCAAAGAGACGAGGAGGATGGCCGGGGTGAGGCGTCTCAAATGTCGGCGACCCTGAGAAGGCCCTACGTGCATGCGTAACGATTGTATCGATTAGGAGTCTTTCATGGCTCGCGTTGCTGGGGAATTGACATCTCCACTGTTTTCAGCGCATGTCGATATTGCCATGACCTATAATCCATCGATGGATTCTCTATGTATCGAATCATTGTGGTGGCTTCGTTGTCATGCAACTTTCCGTTTTCCGTCCGCGAAACTCGTCCGCCTTTTGCGGTTGCGTATTCGCATGGCTACTGGCTCTGGCCGCTATGCCTGCGAACCAATCTCTTGCACAGTCAACAACCAAACCCGAAACCACAACCGTCTTGTTCGATACTTGGCACAGCAACACCTGGATTCGCCACTTACCTTCGCCGCAACAATACAATTACCACCAATTGCACAGCCTTGCGCGTGCCGCACATTCGCTCGAGTCCATGGGGTGGAAATGTGAACCGCAAGTGGAACCTTGGACGCCAACGACGCTACAAAGCGTCTCATTGATTGTGATCAACTTGGTCTCCGCCGATCGCCCAGGCTTTCTACTATCCGAGATCCAAGCGCTCAATGATTATCTTGAGCAAGGTGGTGGGATCATCCTTATCACCGATCACACCAATTGCTATTTTCATAACACCGTTCTGCAACCTTGGTTCCATGAACTTGGAATCCAACTCACCAATCATTCCGCTTGCGATGTCCCTCCCTATACACTTTCCCAAGGGCATGCCTGGATTTCGATCGAGTCCTTCGCCCAGCATCCAGTGACCGCTTCGCTCAAACAAGTTGCCTTCCAAACGGGTGGCAGCGTTGACCCAGCGTTGGCGATCGCTTGGACCAGTCCGCAGGGCTGGGGAGATGATGGGCAAATGAATCCATTCGGTGAAGGGAAGTCACTCGGCTTCTTCGGCGATTTTTCATTTTCGCCTGGCGAACAACCTGGCCCAATTGGCGTTATCGCTGCCAAAGAAATAGGTAAAGGACGCTTGGTCATCATTGGTGACCAAAACTGTGTCGGCGGCATGTTCCTCAACTACGCCGATAATCGAAGGCTCTGGCTACAAGCTGCTTTATGGGCCAGCCACCAATCCGACACACCCTCTCAGTGCGACCGACTCAGTCAAGGCCTAAGCGGTGAAAGAGAGCGCACGCTCATTTGGTGTTACGAGCCACTCTCGCAGCGAGCTTACCAGTGGGGTTCCGACCTGGATGAAGGACTTGGTCATGCGTTCGATTTTCTCAACAAACATGCTGACGCACGCGCAACCGATCGTTTCCAAGAAAACGCGGAATGGCTCATCTTGCCAACAGCGGAGCTACTGCGCGATCTTGAAGTTGTCGCCAGCATAAAACGCTTTGTCAATTTCGGCCAGCGAAAAGTCATCGTTCTGGGCAACGAAGACCAATTAGGAATTGTCCAGGAGTGGATACAGCAACTCGAGGGGGCGGAAATACTCGATAGCCCACCCAGTGTCAGCAAGGCATGGGCCACACCAAAACAAACAGAGATCTTCTGGCTCAACGAACGACGCTACTGGCTCAATACGGCGATTCCAGATTCAACCACTTTGCGATCTGAAAAAGAAGAAGAGCAAGACCAGAAGAAGCTCGAATGGATGTGGAAAAAGGGCCTCAAGCGTATCCCCAGCGAACTGGATAAGATTCCTTGGGATAGCCAATAAGTCCCTGCGCTACTGCTTAAGCAAGTCAAGAACTTCTGAATGCAGAGCTCCGTTGGTGGCAACGCCGTCGCCCCCGTGAATGGTGCGATTCCCTTTCCAATCGGTGAACCGTCCGCCCGCTTCTTCAATCACTGGCAACACGGCAGCGACGTCCCAGGGACTCACTTTGGGATCGACCATCACTTCGGCTCGACCTGTAGCTACCAATAGATAACCATACGCATCACCCCAAGTACGCGTCACGTACGCTTGTCCTTGAAGTGCAACGAAAGCGGAAGAGGAACCACGCTTGTCGAAAGTGTCGACCTGCGAAGTCACAAACAACCCTTCACGCAACGTTCGCGATCGAGCGACTTGAGCTCGACGAATCGGCCGGCCAGGAACTTCATGGTAAGCACCTTGGCCAATCGAAGCATGAATCAATTCATCCATACCGGGAATGTAGATCACACCAGCAACCGGTTGATCTTCGAAGATCAAACCTACCAATGTGGAATAAAGTGGCACGCCGTAGATAAACGACTTGGTGCCATCAATCGGATCGACGATCCACTGATAGCCGCTTTCCCCTTCGGTGGTCCCAAACTCTTCACCCAGGATTCCATCTTGAGGAAAGTGCTTGGCTAATTCACTGCGAATGAGTTGCTCAGCTTGTTGATCGGCGATCGTAACAGGCGAAGCATCGCTTTTACGCACCACTTCCAAGTTATCCGCTTGGAAGTATTCCAGTGTTTTGCGCCCAGCCTTCCGTGCCCATTCAACAGCCGCTTCCCAACGTCCTTGGTGGGATTGCGTATAGGTAACTGGGAGCACGATTAGCCTTTCTGTTCCAGAGCGGATTGAGGAGGAAAGAGGGAGTGCCAAGCTAACATCGCCGCACCGCAAACCAAGAGTGAATCAGCAATATTAAAGTTAGGCCACGTATATTGACCGTAACGTAACAAGATCCAATCACGAACGCCCAACGGACAGGGCATATCGGCAGAGTACCAGACCCCTAAACGGTCATAAAGATTACCGAAGATCCCGCCCATCACCAAACCTAATGCTACCGTGAGCCACAGACTTTGAGCTGCCCGGAAACCGAAGAGCCAAACCACAATGGCTGTGGCGGCCAGGATCGACATGGTGGCAAAGAACATCCCATAGCCAGCCCCCATACCAAATAAGGCTCCGGTGTTGATGGCTGTTTCGATACCGACGTAATTTTCGACGAGCCAATAAGGTGGGTTCTCGCCCGGAAAGCCGCGCCAGGCAAAAATCCAATGCTTTGATAGCAAATCGGCAGCGGTACCGAAAATCGCCAATGAAGTGAAGGCGATCCAACGGCTTAACGGGATCGGTACCACAATCGAATCAACCTTGTAGCTGCTGAGCACACTTGACACAGTGAGGTGTATCCGGAAGAACATCTAAGCGGGCTTTGGGAATGCGACCTCCACACTCCGTGCAGGAACCATATTCACCACTGGAAATCCTGGCAAGAGCAGCTTCGATACTGTCCAACGTATTTCCATTATTTTGCAGCAATTCCAGGGTAAATTCCTGGTCATAAGCTTCCGTACCGATGTCCGCTGGATGCGTTGGATAACCCCCTGTCGAAATCCCGCTTTCCTCCGAAAGAGATTCAGCGGTTAACATTTCAACATCTCCCAAAATGCGGCTCTTAAGAACCAGCAATAGATTCCGATAATGTTCCAAATCGCGATCGTTCATGGGGGTACTGCTCCTGATTAACGCGAAAGCGAGTGATTTCCTTAAGTTTGTTTCGTTTACTTGCTGGTACAGCCTCAAAACTTCAAGCTCTACCACTCAAGATCCGAACATGCTAAAGCCATTACCTCGCTGGGGGATGCATATCCCGTGCCAACGGGCGAAAGACGATGACAATTCCAATTCCATTTCCAGCGATTTAGCGGTAAAGGTCTCAACTAAGGGCTATGTGCCCAAAAACGACCTAGTGCAGCTTAGGGGTGGGACAGTAAGGTTAGGTGGGATTTGCTTGAACTGGGTGGGATGGCCCGCGGGTAGGATTTCGCGGGAGGGATTTCGCCCCAATGTAGGCGGCAAAAAGCCTCAGGTCAACAAAATTGATACACTAGGGATAGAAGTTTGTGCCGCTTCAGCTCAGCGGGAGCACAGCTCCAAACGGGAAAGCAGCACTTACAACGCAAGTTCAGCCAACGGCGCAGGAAGGCTCTGCCATGAGAATTACACCCAACGTACCGTCGCTTCTTCGACGCACTAATTCGGACATCGCCTTCCAGCGTTGCATCAATCCTGCGTGTGACACAACCTGCAATGTTACGGAAGTGCGCACTGCGTGCCCGAAGTGCGGCGACTTGCTCGATGTGGATTACGATTGGTCTTTGGTCGAAATTCCCTCGTCCCTTGCCGAATTTGAAAAGCACTGGCGCGAACGATTTTCGCCAGTTCGTTTTTCGGGCGTGTGGCGTTTCCACGAACTCCTCCCTTTCGCTCCCATCGATCGCTTGATCACCGCAGGCGAGGGTCAAACACTGCTGCAACAAGCTGATGCCGTGGGACGATTTGTTGGCATGCAACCTGGCAAACTTTATTTGCAATATGAAGGCATGAATCCTTCGGGGAGTTTTAAAGATAACGGCATGGTCGCTGCCTTCACACATGCACGCATGATTGGCGCAAGCCGAGCTGCATGCGCGAGCACCGGCAATACCAGCGCATCGCTTGCCATGTATTGCTCCGTAACCCAATTGATGCGGGCCATTATCTTTATCGGTAGCGGCAAGATCTCCTACGGTAAACTTTCGCAAGCACTCGAGTATGGCGCGTTGACGGTTCAAATCGCGGGTGACTTCGACGATGCCATGCAACGCGTCCAAGAAGTGGCCAAAGATCTAGGCATTTACTTGGTCAACAGTATCAATCCGTTTCGCCTCGAAGGGCAGAAGACGGTAATGTTTCGTGTGCTAGAAGCTCTCCGTTGGGAAGTTCCCGATTGGATTGTAGTTCCCGGTGGCAATCTCGGTAACAGTAGCGCATTCGGCAAAGCGTTTCTTGAGCTTTATAAGCTGGGCCTGATCGAACGCATTCCACGCTTGGCAGTGATCAACGCAGCAGGCGCTGACACGCTTTACCAACTTTACGAAAAGCGAGGCCTGCGATGGAATGACGGCAAACCGGCGATGGAAATTGCCTGCTACTACTACGATGAACTCGACCGTGATCATCGCAAAGCGGATACCATCGCCAGCGCGATCGAAATCAATCGTCCCGTCAATTTGAAGAAGTGCCTGCGAGCTCTCGAATTTTGCAACGGTGTCGTTCGTCGCGTCAGCGATCAAGAGATCCTTGATGCGAAAGCTCAAGTGGGCGCAGGGGGAATCGGTTGTGAACCGGCGAGTGCAGCCAGCGTTGCAGGGGCGCGTTTATTGAGACAAGAAGGCGTTATCGCCAGTGGCGATCGGGTCGTCTGTATTCTGACGGGCCATCAACTCAAAGATCCAACCGCGACCGTCGCCTATCACACGGCAGACCAAGACAAATTCAATGAAGTCTTGGGAAGTCGTGGGGTTTCACGAGCCGCCTTTGCCAACCGTGCCGTCGCAGTCCCGAACGAACTCGACGCTATTATCAAAGCGATTCAGCTTTATAGTTGAGCCCGATTTACAGCGGATTCAGTTCTTTGGCGGCCAAGGTTGAGGCTTGCCGGACTCCCGCAAAAGGTTCAATTGGGTTATAAAATGAGCCTCAATTGAACCACGGAGTTATTGCTGGAGCTGCTTGTACGATGTCAAAAACCACACTCGCCATTCATGGTGCCGCTGGCCGTATGGGTCGACGCTTGGTCGCTCTTGGAACCCAAGATTCCCATTTCGAAGTTGTTGCGGCCATCGATCATGCCGCTTGTATGCAGATTGGCAAAGATGCAGGTGAACTCGCCGCGGTCGGCAAAATTGGTGTGGCCGTCTCAGACCAATGGCCCGCTTCTGGTAGCGTCAATGCGGTCATCGATTTTTCAAGCCCTGCTGGCGCGCTCGTGGCCATGCATAAGTGC